>CAZZGM010000097.1:4242-9435 GCA_964653955.1 uncultured Bifidobacteriaceae bacterium
CCGGCGCCGGGACGCGGCCCGGGACCACCGACGCCGGTACTGTTGGAGCCGGCCAGGTACACATCCACGTGCGAGGTGGCCTTGGCCAGTTCCATCATCATCATCATCCGCACGCGCTGCGACTGCAGATAGTCCACACCCGACCAGAGACGTCCGTTGGGCCTGGCGCTGCGCGTCCCCTTCATGCGGCCGGCGCGGGCATGCTGATCGAAAAACGCCCCCGATTCCACGCCAATGGCGCTCACGTTGGACGGCGCGTCCGGCACCTTCACGGGAATGAACTCGCGAATGCCCAGCGCGCGCAGTGTGTCGAGCATCTTCTGTGCATTGGCTTTTGCGTCAGGATTGGTGATGCCCTCGTCGAACGATTCTTCGATGATGCCGACACGCAGGCGGCGCACGTCGAGCTCGCCATTCCAGTTGAAGGGCACGTCGCTCACGCTCAGGTCACGCCCGTCGGGCCTGGCGACGGCCTGCATCACCAGCGCGCAGTCCTCGGCATAGCGGCACATGGGCCCGAGACGATCCTGGGTCCACGACAGCGCCATCACCCCATAGCGGCTGATGCGTCCAAACGTGGGCCTGAGACCCGTCAGTCCGTTACGCGACGAGGGGCTGAGGATGCTGCCGCTGGTCTCGGTGCCAATGGCAAACGCCACGCAACCGGCGGCAGTGGCCGAACCCGGTCCCGCGGACGAACCGCTGGAGCCCTGCGTGGGATCCCACGGACTTTTGGTCTGCCCGCCAAACCAGTTGTCGCCCCCCGCCAGCTCTCCGGTCGACAGTTTGGCAATGAGCACGGCGCCGGCATCGCGCAGCATCTCCACGACCGAGGCGTCGTAATCGAACTGCTGCTCCTTGAAGGGCGCCGCTCCCCAGGTGGTCTTGAACCCCTTCACGGAGATGATGTCCTTCGCGCCCCACGGAATACCGTGCAGCGGACCACGATAACGTCCAGCGGCAATTTCCTGATCCGCGCGGCGCGCTTCGGCCAGGCCGTAGTCGTCCAGGAAGGTGACCACGTTGTTGAGCACGCCGTTGTAACGGTGGAGCCGCTCCAGATACATCTGGGTGAGCTCGACGGACGACACCTGCTTCGTCCTCACCAGCTCGGCCAGGTGCCGCACCGGCCAGAACGCCACCTCTTCGAGATTGGCCGGCCGCTTCAGCGAGGGAGCCTTGCTCATGCGGAAAGGCTGCCGCGTGCGGTCCACGGTCATGCCCGGTACGACCGGGCTGAAGTGGAACGGCGGCGACACGTCGTTGGGGATATCGATGGCCCGCAGTTCCTGGAGCTGCGTGAGGTTGCGGTTGGCGCCCTCCAGCATGGCCTTGCGGTCTTCCTCATCCAGGTCGATGCCCGAAAGCTGCAGCGCCTCGGTGAGCATGCCCAGCGTCACCGTTTGCGCGCCGGCGTCCTGCATACGCGCCCACAACACGCCGGGCACCAGCGTGGTGCCAAGGCCGATGCTGGCGAAGTGGGTCATGAAACGGCGCCGGGTCTCGATGAGATGCATGTGGGCTCCTCTTGGGGCGGCATTATCGGGTACATCGGGCGCCGCCATACGACGTGTTTATGCATGGCTTGCCCCCAGTCCCAGTCATGAGTGCCCGATGCGGGCTCTTGCGGCGGCCACCAGATCGTCGAGCGAAACCGCGGCGTCGAGCTTCGCCCAGGCCATCGCCCCGGCATCGACGCGCAGTTGCAGGTCCAGGACGTCCGCCGTGGCGTCGGAGGCATCGTTGACGCGCCGTTCCAGCCGGCCGGCCGCCAGGCTGGTGGGGGCCTCGAGCCACAGTCCGTCGAATGGCACGCCCGCGCCAACCGCCACGGCCTCGATGCCCTCGCGCGCGGCCGCGTCGAGCCAGGTGGCGTCGGCAATCACGCTCCAGCCCCGCGCCAGGATATCGGCGGCGCGGCCGGCCATCGCGCCGTACACACGAGCGGTCACGGCCGCCGTGTAACCATCGGCGCCCAGGTGTTCCTCCGGCGCCCGATGCAGCAGGAGCTTACGCAGGACATCGCTGCGCAGCACCACCGCGCCCGGAGCGCCACCAATCGCTGGCGCCAGCGCCGCGGCCAGCGTGGACTTGCCGGAGCCCGATCGGCCGCCAACGGCCACCAGCCGCGGTGCCACCGGCGTGCCCAGGCGCACGGCCAGCTTCAAGTACTCACGGGCACGATCCTCGAACGCACGCCGCGCGTCTGCGTCCTCTTCGAGTCGCGCGCTGGCAATGCTCGTTTTCGCCCGCACGGCCGCACGTGTGGCCAGAAACAGCGGCAGCAGCGGCAAGCCATCCACATCGCCCGTCTGCAGCAGGTACTGATTGAACAGCACGCTGGCCTCGGCGCGCAGCCCGCGGGCCAGCAGAACCATCAGGAGAAACGCCAGGTCGTACCAGACATCGATGCACGCGAAGGTGTCGTTGAACTCGATGGCGTCGAACAACGTTGGCGTGCCGTCGAGCAGTACGATGTTCCGCAGGTGCAGGTCGCCGTGGCACTGGCGGACGAATCCGCCGGCGCGGCGGGCATCAATCCGCGCCGCATGCCTCTCCAGCGCCTCTGCCGACGCCACTGCCAGCGCATTCACATCTGCCGGCGAGACGATGTCGGCGGCGGCAGTCAGGGCGCGCGTGTTGTCGTCGACGACCTCGCGCATGGAGTCCGCGCCCCCTTCATGGGGCGCCCGTGCCGCGCCGGCATGAAACGACGCCACTTCGTCGGCCAGCCGTGCCGCCAGGTCCAGCGTAAAACGTCCGTCCACCGCCACCTGATCCAGCAGCGCATCGTCCGGGAACCGCCGCATGACCACGAGCCACTCCACCGGCTCGCCTTGGCCGCCAATGCTCAATTCACCAGTGGCATCGCGCGTGACCGGTGTCACATCCAGGTACAGGTCCGGCGCCGTCCGCCGATTGAGCCGCAACTCGGCCTCGCACGCGCGGAGGCGGGCGTCGAGCGTGGAGTAGTCCAGGAAGGAATACCGGATCTCGCGCTTCAGCTTCCAGGCACGAGAGCCGGCAAGAAACACCGAGGCGCTGTGCGTGTCCAGGCGCCGCACTTCGCCGGGTGCATCGGGATAGCTCGACGGCCGCGCAAGAAACTCCAGCACGGCGGCCTGTCCGTTGGTCATCCGCAAAGGCTCCTGGGACGAGGCAGAGACGCGGGTGGGACGCCGGCGTTATGCCGGCGGCTTCACCATGGGGACGAAACGCACCGGCAGGCTGCGCTCGGTTTCGAGGCCGCGTTCGGTTTTGGTGAGAATCCGAATTTCCTGCGCGCCGGATTGCGGGCCCACGGGCAGCACCATGATGCCGCCTTCCGCCAGCTGCTCCACGAGCCGTGGCGGCACCTCCTCTGGTGCGGCCGTGACAATAATCTTCGAGAACGGCGCGTGCTCCGGCCAGCCGGCATATCCGTCACCCGCACGCACGTGCACGTTTTCGTAACCCATTTCCTTCAGCGTGGCGGCCGCACGCTCCGCCAGCTCGGGCACGAGCTCAATCGTGTACACCTCACGCGCCAGCTCGCCGAGGATGGCCGCCTGATAGGCCGACCCCGTCCCGATTTCGAGCACGGTGTCGGTGGGAGCCACCTTCAGCGCTTCGGTCATGAACGCAACGACGTAGGGCTGCGAGATGGTCTGGCCATAGCCGATGGGCAATGCCTGATCGGTGTAGGCGTTGGCCTGCTGGTCGTCAGGCACGAAACGGTGGCGCGGCACGCGTGCCATCGCCTCGAGCACGCGCGTGTCCTGAATGCCCCTGGATCGCAGTTGCGTCTCGACCATCCTCTGCGCCTCGTTCGTGCGGGACTCGTGAAGAGCGGGCTGACCGGTGCCCGTACCGCTCCAGCTCGTGCAGCCGAGCCCGAGCCACCCGGCCATCCAGCCGATTCCTATCAGGCGGCCGGCCATCATCCGCCCATCACATCACATCCGGGGGCACTTCAGTAAGGTGAGGCGGGCGTAGACACGGGCGGCGAGCACCTGCCATGTCGGCCGTTCGGGCAGCCAGGTGCGGGCGTCCGCCACATGCCGCGCCGATGCCGCCTCGCGGAGGGCGTGGATGGTGTCGGGGTCAAGGTCGTCACGGTTACATGAAGTCACGTCTGCCTCACAACTCACTCGAATGAGTAGAACGATTCAGTGGCTCGTCTGGGTGGGACGATGGGTGCTGAGCCAGCGTTCGATGTGGTTCAGCGCTTCGACGTCCCTGGTGGTCGTGCCAAGCGGCGGCATCTGCGAGGCTGGCCACCGCGATCCCATGCGGCGCAGCAGCGCGCTTCGTTCCGGGTTGCCCGCATCGAGCAACAGGCTCTCCCCTTCCGCCACGCCGGGAACCTGCCACTTCGTCAGATGCCGCAGCATCGCGGCAGCGGTCCCGGCGCCATCTTCGGCCAGCTCGCCGTATTTCCAGTGCAGGCCAAGCGGCGCGAGGTCGGAGTCGCGGTTGTGGCACGCGCCGCAGTTGCCGGCCAGGTAGCCAAGCACGGCGCGCTCCTCCCTGGTCCGCGCGGCAATTCGCGGCGGTGTGGCCAGCAAGTCGTCGCGGGCCGGCGCCAGACGGCGTTCTGTCACCAGCGTGGCCAGGGTCACCATGCCAGGGTCGAGCGGTTCACCATGAATGGCAAGCGGATCGCGGTCGGTGGACAACTGCAGCGCGTTGAAGCCGAGCACCTCGGTGCGCTTCGCCACATGACACGCGCGACACTCGTTGACCGACGGAATGTTGTGAAACACGCCGGGACCAATCTCCGCCGCGCCCGGCAGGCCGGCGGGCGGCACCAGGCGCGCATCGGTGCCTTCGGCATTCCACGCATAGCTGGCAAACACCCACTGTTCCTCGTCCACCTTCCACAGCAGACGCGTTTCGACCGGGCGTTCGCCAAACGCAAATTCCTTCCAGAGCTTCGTCCCCACGGGAAACGCCCACTCGTGCGTGCGCGACGCGTCGATGGTCGAACCGGGCGGCAGGTAGATCCAACGCCGCTTGGCGGCACCATCCGTCCACAACGGATACTGCGGCGAAAACGGCCGGTTGTTCGCATTCACCAGGCCAGGCCGGCCACGATCGTAGAGTCCGGTCTCCAGCAACGATGCCGGCGCCACCGGCACCACGTCGCGCGGCGCGGCGGCCATGCCACGGTGCAGACCGGCACCAGCCACCACCACCAACAGAATTGACGCA
>CAZZGM010000098.1:0-1516 GCA_964653955.1 uncultured Bifidobacteriaceae bacterium
CCGGTGCTGGGTGCGTCGCCGGCGGATGATGCGGAGACGGCGACACCGGCATCGGCAGCAGATCCAGTTGCCGCACCGTACCGACACGGCACGGCACACACTGCCCGCACGACTCGTGGCGGAAGAACTCGGCAATGCGTTGAAGCGTATCGGTCATGTCCGCCGTCTCGTCGAACACCATGACCACACCAGAGCCGAGCGTGACGCCCGCGGCTCTGACCGCTTCGAATGTCAGCGGCAAATCGAGCATGTCCGGCCCGACGAACGCACCTGCCGCCCCGCCCAGCAGCACCGTCTGCACGGCACGGCCCTCCGGCACGCCGCCAGCCAGGTCGATCAGTTCGCCGAGCGTCGCCCCGAACGGCACCTCGTAGAGCCCGGGCCGTACGACGTGGCCGGATAGACAGAACAGGCGCGGTCCACTCGACCCTTCAGTGCCGATGGTGCCCCACTGTTCGCCGCCTTCCAGCAGGATGTCGAGCACGTTGACCAGCGTCTCGACGTTGTTGGCCACGGTCGGTTTGCCGAACACGCCGACCTCGGCCGGAAACGGCGGCTTCGAACGTGGCTCACCTCGCCGGCCTTCGATGGAGTTGAAGAGGGCCGTCTCTTCGCCGCAGATGTAGGCGCCACCGCCGCGGCGGATCTCGATGTCGAACGCCTGACCCGAACCGAGCACATCCGCTCCCAAGAGGCCAGCCTCACGCGCGGCGGCAATCGCCACCGCCATCCGCTGCTCCGCCAGGGGATATTCGCCGCGCACATACAGAAAGCCATATGTGCTGCCAGTGGCCAGACCGCAGATCGTCATCGCTTCGACCACTGCGAAGGGACTGTGCTCCAGCAGGACACGATCCTTGAACGTGCCCGGCTCGCTTTCATCCGCGTTGCACACCACGTAGTGCGGCTGCGCCGTCTGGCGGCGAACCGTGTCCCACTTGCGTCCGGTGGGAAACGCGGCACCACCCCGGCCGAGCAGCCGCGACGCCGTGACTTCGGCAATGACCGCCTCCGGCCCCAGTTCCACGGCACGGGCCAGCGCGCGATAGCCACCCCGTTCGCGATAGCTGGCGAGACTTGCCGGATCGACGGCGCCCGCGTGCTTCAGCAACCGGAGCGCGCCGGCAGCAGCCACGAAGCGGAGGTCACCGGCATCCGGCGCTGGTTCGTGACTGGTGGTCAGCGCCTCGACAACGGTATCGGCCGTGGCCACGGGAGCCAGGACGAACCGCCGCGCCGGTTCACCCGCGCGAACGATGAGCGCCGCGGAGCCGGCATCGCATTGTCCGAGGCACGGCGAGCGCTGCCAGGCGACGCGCCGCGGCGTCCCATCCTCGGTACCAGCGTGGTTCCCGTTCGGCGAACTCACGTCACCAGCGGGACTGCCGCCATGCAGCGGCGGTCCCAGCCGCGCTTCGAGATCCCGGCACAACTGCTCCGCCCCGTGCAGACGGCAGGCAATGTCGTCGCACACGTGCGCCACCGCGGCCGGCCGCGGCGCCGGCGCCAGCAGGTG
>CAZZGM010000098.1:1526-8808 GCA_964653955.1 uncultured Bifidobacteriaceae bacterium
ACCCAGCCGATACGATCCTGCACGGCGTGCAACGCCGGCAGCAGCCGGTGCCGTCCGGCGGCGGCGTATCCGCCCGCGGCCGTCCGCCCGTCGCGCGCGATGTCGCGCGGAGCGCCTTCCCAGGTCGACGCGGGCGGCCCGAGCAGCGCATCGACAGCGTCGCGTTCCTCTCTGGTGGGCTCGTCACCCACGATGTGAAGGTCCACGCAGTTGCCTCGCGCGCCAATCTAACATGGCCGCGCGCGGCTCACGTCACCGCAGTGATGGTGAGGGAGGCCGGTAACGCCCGGCACGCACGAGGTACGGCAGGTAGGCGAGACTGTTGACGTAGTTCGAGTCGGCGTCGCCGAAATAGATGCCGCTGCCGCGTACGAACAACCGGGCATCGAGCCGCGCCATGATCCGGTCGCGCAGGTCGACGTCGTGTGGAGCCAGCGCAAACAACGCGAGCGACAGCGGGTGATCGGCCGCGCCCAGCGGTTCGCCGTCGAGCGACCACTCGACCGGCAGCCCGCGTTCTTCGTCCAGATACGGGCGCAGAATCGTGTCCGTCAGGCGATCCAGCAGAACATCCGCGCGTGGGTCGCCAAACCACGCCCGATCGCTGGCCACGCGCCACGGGACACGCACGGCGTCCCAGCTGGCTCGCGCGGCCGTGCCCTCCGGCGTCCAGTGCGTGTCCGACCACCACCGTACCCAGTCGGGTGGCAGTGGCGATCGTTCTCCACACACGGTATCGAGCACGCGATAGGCGCCATCCACCAGTTGCTCCCAGCGTGGATCGCCGGTGATGGTTCCGAACACGCGATACCAGGCCGGGGCCAGATACGAGGGGTTCAGCACGAGCCCTCGTCCGTCGGCCCGGTCGTCGGCCCACACCCCCGGCAACAACACGGCCGTGCCGTCTTCGTCGGTGGCGTACACGTGACCGAGCAGCGCATCCAGCACGTCGCGCGCGGCATTGGAATACGCGGGCAGACGGCTGTCCGCGGGATAGCCCCATCGCCCGTCCGCCTCGATGAGCGCAAGAGCCAGATCGGCATCGGCGTCAGTGGCCGGCTGCTCGTCCACGACTCGCCCACCGTTTTTCGGCGACCAGTGCCACGCCATCAATCCAGGCGCCGGACCATCTTCTACCAGCAGGTGACGACGCGACCAGAGCCAGACGCGATCGAACGTGGCCTGATCGTCCATCCATGCGGCGCGCAGCAGCGTGGACGCCTGCGCCTCCGACGTGGTGTCGTTGCCGTCTTCCGGGCGCACCACACGTCCTTCGTCCGTGATGAACTGGCTGCGGTAAGCCGCCCAGGAGCCGTCGAGCACGGCCACATCGCCTGTATGCGTCGTGCAGCCGCCAGCCAGCGTCGTCAGCAGCGCCGCCGCGCACACCACCCTCTTCATCGGCCGGCTCCGCCGGCCATGCGCGCGGATTCCTGCCGCAGCAGATCCGCCGCCTCATCGACGCGCCCTGCGCCCTGCAACGCCGACACCAGCCGCAGGCGCACCTGGCCATCGTCTGGCGCAGCTGCCACCATGCGCTCGAGAATGCGGACGTGCAGGCCCGCGTCGCCACGCTCGACGGCCACCACGGCTGCCCGCTCCAGCAGTTGCCGGCTGACACGGCCGCGCGCGATGAGTCGTTCGGCGAACATCGGAAAACGCGGATCGACCACCAGCTGTTCGTGCGGGCCGTTGAGTGCCACGACGTCATGATGCCAGTGATTGAAGACACCAATTTCCGCCATGACGAGGACGGCCAGCAGCGTCCACCACCGGTGGGTCACGACCACGCCTCTGCGGCCATGATGTGGTACAGGCCGTCGACTTCGGGCGTGCCGTCGATGCGCAACCCCACCATCCAGGTGCGCGAACTCTCCACGCCCCCGGGCATGGGTGCCACGCGGACGACCGTGGCCTGCCCGCTCCACTCACCCTCGAGCGAACGCAGTACCAGACGCACGATGCTCCCCGGCTTCAGCGGCCGCGGCGAGACCACGCCGAGGCCGCCCGGTCCGAGGTCGCGTGTCGTGGCCAGAAACTCACCACCGTCGGTCTGGATGCGCAATGGCAGGAATGCCTCGCGGCGCGTCGGCCGCAAACGAACCACACCGAGCAGGTGCCGCCACGTCAGGCGCGCGAGTTGCGCCACGCGCGACGGCCGCGACAGACGCGCGAACAGTTCGGGGATCGCGGTGTTGTAGACGGCGTCGGCCAGACGATCGACGTCGGCGGGACTGGCGTGCCGGAAGCGAATGCCATATCCCACCCAGTCCCTGCCGATACGCGCGTGCAGCGACACGACCTCGCCTTCGACGTTCAGTGCCTGCGACCCGACGTGCAGCCGCATCTGCAGTCGCGAGCCCGCGGGCAGACGCCCGGGCCAGAGCAGGGCGCAGCCCGACTCGGAGAGATCGAACGACACGGCCAGGCGGCCATTGGCCGGCACGTTGAGCAACTCGATGGGCAGCACGGTGCGGAACCGGACGGCGCGGCGCCGCTGGCGAGGGCGATTGGCCACACCAACCACAACCATCATCAGGGACAGATTGTAGAGCGCCCACGCGGCCACGAGACCAACGACCAGCAGATTGTCCGTGACGCCAAACACCAGTTCCAGCGCGCCCCACACGAGCGCCATCACCGTCAAGCCAATCAGCACACGCTGCGGCAGCACGGCACGGTCATCACCTTCATCGCCATCCTGCTCACGGCGTGTGCCGGTACGCCGGCGCAGGCGGCCAGACACCCACCGGCCGAGTGCGTAGGCCAGCGCGCAGCCGTGCGCGGTGGTGAATACCTCGTCCATCCAGAGGCCGGACGCACTTCGCGCGGTCAGCCGGTATGCCAGGGCAAAGGTCGCCAGGTGCAGCAGGAACAACGCCGCCATCGTGCCGTCGATGCCCGCCACGGGGAGTACGCCCGTCAACAGGATGAGGGGCGGTGTCACGACGAAGACGAGTCGCGCCAGCCCCCGTGTCCAGCGATGCAGCGACGCGGTGTAGGCCACACGCTGCGCCAGGGTCAGCCCGCGGCAGGTCAGCGGATTTGCCGTGCGCAACACGCGCAGGTGTCCCGCCGCGCGGCGCAGCCACTGGCGGCTGTAGCCCGAGACGTCCACCGGCGCCAGGCCCGTCACCAGCAGTTCGTTCACGTACACGGAGGCCCACCCGCCGGCGTGCAGCCGCAGTGACGCGCCAGGGCCTTCAGCCCCCTCGGGCAATCCGCCGTGCGGTGCCAGTGCCGCTCGCCGGAACGCCACACCGGTGCCACAGGAGCACACCGCATTCCAGTGGTCCTTGCCCGGCATCACGACGTTGAAAAACATGTCCTGCTGACCGTGCAACCGGCGATGGCGCCAGTCCACGCGATGCTGCAACGAATCGCCGTTGTGGCAGCGCTGCGGCACCTGCACGAGACCGACCTTCGGATCCGCGAAGAACCCGAGGGTCCGCTCGAGGAAGTCCGCGCGCGGCACCTGGTCCGCGCCAAAGGTCACCACCACGTCACCGCTCGTCAGGGCAAACGCGCGGTTCCACATCGCCTCTTTCCCATCGCCGTTCACATCACCGACCAGGTACTCGCAGCCCAGTTCGGCGCACAGGGCGCGCACGGCATCACGTTGCCGCGTGTCGAGCACGCAGGTGCGGTGCGGATGGCGCATCTGCATGGCCCCACGCACGGCCTGGCGCACGACGGCGATGTCCTCGCCGGCACTGGTGATGAAGACGTCGACGGAAACACCGACGGACAGCGGCGGCACGAGGCGCGCCCGCGGCGCCCACGCATGGAACCCGTAGAACACCAGGGCCAGAAAGCCGTGGAGTTCCGCCAGGTACACCACGGCCGAAAACACGGGCGCGTCGAGGTTGAGGGTGAACCAGCCCCGGTAGGCAAGATAGACGCACGACGCCAGCACGGCCAGCACGATTGACGCCTGGCGCACCCGCCTCATGCCGGGCGGATCCGCAAACACCAGGGTCGAATCTGCGCCGAAGGCTGGGGCTGATGACGACACGTATGCTCTCTGAACGTCTCTAGAGTCGCAATAAATACCAATAACGACGTTCAGAATCAACTAATAGTGGTCCCGTAGCCCTGCCCGAGGCTCACACCAGTGCCGAAATGGGCAATTTTTCAATCCGCACGGCCGTGGCTTTGAATTCGGCGGTTCCGGCCTTCGGATCCTGAGCGTCAATGGTGAGCGTATTCGTTGCCGCCTGGTCCGGGAAGTGGAATGTCATGAACGCCAGTCCCGGGCGTAACGTCGGGTCGACATACACGGGCACCTCCACAGCTCCGCGCCGTGAGACCACGCGCACACGCTCCCCGGCATGCAGGCCATGTACGTCCGCATCTTCCGGCGACAGGTCCAGCGTTTCGCCCCGGCGCGTCGGCGACGCGTACGCTCCCGTCTGCACACCGGTGTTGTATTCGGCCAGACGGCGCCCGGTCGTGAGTCGAATGGGAAATTCCGGCGACAGCGCGTCGGCCGGCTCCTGATGCGCCACGCCGTGGAACGGCGCCCGCGGCCCTCTGATGGGCCGCTCCCACAGGCGGCTGTGCAGGAACGTCTCGCCAGGATGTGTCTCGTCGTAACACGGCCATCGCAGACCACGTTCCGCTTCGAGCCGCGCGTAGCTCATGCCGCCATGCACCGGCGACAGGCGGCGCAGTTCGTCCCACACCTGCTCCGCGCCGGGCGGTCCCCAGTCGTGGCCCATGGCCCGCGCCAGATCGAACACGATCCGAAGATCCTCGCGCGCGTCACCCGGAGGGTCAAGCGTGCGCCTGATCCGCTGGACGCGCCGTTCGCTCGACGTGACCGTCCCTTCCGACTCGAACGCACCAGCCGCCGCGGGGAACACGACGTCGGCCATTTCCGCCGTCTGCGTCAGGAACAGATCCTGAACGACCAGCAGCTCGAGACGTCCGAGCAGATCGACGGCGCGATGCTGGTCGGCTTCGCTCTGCACCGGGTTTTCGCCAATCACATACACGGCCCGCAGGTCGCCACGCTCCATCGCGTCGAACATGCCGGACAGGTGCCAGCCGCGTTTCGGCGGAATGGTGACGCCCCAGGCTTCATCGAAGCGCGCGCGCACCTCGTCGTTCTCCACATGCTGGAATCCGGGCAGCCGATCGGGCAACGCGCCCATGTCGCCACCGCCCTGCACGTTGTTCTGCCCGCGCAGCGGGTTGATGCCGCTGCCCCAGCGCCCGACATGTCCGGTGAGCAGCGCCAGATTGATGAGCGACAGCACGTTGTCGACGGCGTAGTGATGTTCGGTAATGCCGAGCGTCCAGCAGATGGTGGCGCGGTTCGCCGTGGCATAGGTGTGCGCCATCTCGCGAATGGCCGCCCCCGGCACGCCCGTCACCGCCTCGGCACGTTCCAGCGTCCAGGGTTCCACCGACGTCCGGTACACCTCGAAACCATCCGTGGCGTGGTCGATGAATTCCCGGTTGGCCAGGCCCGCGGCAATAATCTCGCGGCCGACGGCGTTGGCCAGTGCGATGTCGGTGCCCACGTCGAGGCCCAGCCACACGTCGGCCCACGCGGACGAACTGGTCCGCCGGGGGTCGATGGCATACATGCGCGCGCCCCGCTTCAACCCCTTCAACAGGTGGTGGAAGAAGATGGGGTGCGTCTCACGCGCGTTCGATCCCCACAGCAGGATGCAGTCGGTCTCCTCGATCTCCTCGTAGGAGCTCGTTCCGCCACCCATGCCGAACACCGTCGCCAGACCGGCGACGCTCGGGGCGTGTCACGTTCGATTGCAGCTGTCGATGTTGTTCGACCCCATCACCACGCGCGCGAACTTCTGTGCCGCGAAGTTCATCTCGTTGGTGCTTTTCGAACAACTGAACAGCCCGAACGCCCGGCCGCCGTGCGCGCTGCGGATGCGGGCCAACCCGTCCGCCGCCCGCCGCAGGGCCTCGTCCCACGTCGCCGGCCGCAGCGCCTCCCCGCGCGAGTCACGAACGTATGGCTGCGTGATGCGTTGCATGGGCCGACTTTACATCCGCGCGCCCGCGCCAGCAACGTCCAGCAGGCGGCTGAAGAACGCAGCCTGAAGGCAGAAGGCGGAAGGCGAAAGGCAAAAACTGCGCGGATTGGGCCTGAAACGCAGGTTCTGCCTTCTGCCTTTTGCCTTCCACTCAGTCCATCGTCCAGCGCGGCAGTGGCACGGACAGCAGCAGGTAACGTTTGCGCAGCTCGACAACGCGGGTGGGCAGTTCCTGTGTCGGAAACTCGCCGGCCCGACAGCGGTCGCGCAGCTGGCGAATCTCGATGCGATAAAGATCGTTGATCTGTTCGCGCAGAAGCATGGGCCGTGTGTCCGGCTTCGGCTTCAGGCCATGCCGGGCCAGCTCGTCCAGTATCTCGGGGTGATACCTCGGCACGCCTGTTACCTCGATTTCCCGCAGGCAAGACGCCGCAGGCCTTCGTCTACCTGACGACGGGCGGCGTCCGACAAGGGAAGTAAACCGGCATCCCGGTAGGCACGGCAGGCCGTGGCCGTGTCGGCGCCGCGTTCCGCCGCGCGCGCCAGCCCCAGGCGGCTGCGCCCCGAGGCACTCGCCCGTGTGTAGGCGGCCTGCGCGTCCGCATACCGGTCCACCTCGAACCACAATTCTCCCGCCACCAGATCCGGCGGCAGCGGCCAGCGTGCCCGCTCGCCGACGAGGGCCAGCCGTCCCGCCAGCCAGTCGGCGTGCATCAGGTAGAGCCCCATCTCATCCCGTTCGTCCTGCGCCGCCGCCACGGCAGCCCTGATGACCGTCGTGGCGTACTGCACCTGCAACGTGTTGCCGAGTCCCGCCAGCCAGTCGAGCAGCGTCTGCACGCTGCCCAATTGCTGCGGGTCGCCACCACTCAGGGCGAGACGACGGGCTTCGTTCCAGCCGTCGAGCGCCGCGCGCGCCAGCGTCACGGCCGCGCACTCGGCACTGCCGGCCGATGTCTCCCGCAAGTACTCCGTCGCTCCACCATCGTCGATGGCATGCACCAACGTTTCGGCACGATCGAGCGCAGCCGTTTCTGCGGGTGTGCAGGGTGGATTCTGCGGCTGGCTCGCGGCCATCACCGAGCCCCACAGGCTTCCGGTGACCAGCACATACACGGCCAGTCGCACCGCCGCCGGGCGGATCACACCCATGTCAGTCACGGCCGCTACACACAATCGCCACGGCGGCGCCATGGTCTTCGATGGTGCGCGGGACCACGTTGGCCCCTTCGATGGTGAAGGCAATCAGACCAACGGTACCTGGCGGTGGCGGC
>CAZZGM010000098.1:8818-9421 GCA_964653955.1 uncultured Bifidobacteriaceae bacterium
TGATGATAGCCACCGGCCGAGACGAACAAGGCTCCGGGATAGCGGCGCAGTGTTGGTGTGAAGCCCACGTCGCCGCAGTACAGATCCTCGGCCATCGACAGGTCGGGCACGTTCAGGTGGACGTGACCAACGGTGGTCGACGCCGGCAGCCGCTGCCACTCGCGCGCGCCGGGCTCGGCAGCCAGGCCCCGCACATCGAGCCGTTCGGTGGCCATCAGGACCTCACCGTTGTCCATCCGCCATGTTTCCCGTGGCCGGTCACGATAGATCTCGAGTCCCAGGCCGTCCGGGTCATCCAGATACAGGGCTTCGCTCACCAGGTGATCCGATGCCCCGGTCAACGGCCACCGGGCCTCGGACAACCGGCGGAGCACGAGACCAAGCCACACACGATCGGGCACCAGGACCGCCACGTGAAACAGGCCGCTGGTACCGGGAGGACGGCGCGTGGCCCGTGGGTCCTCCTCCAGTTCGAAAAGAACCGGGCCGTCGGCCGGCCCCACGGTGGCCACCCGGTTGTGACGGCCATGCAGGGCAAAGCCAAGAATGCCGGCGTAAAACGCCAGGGCCCGATCGAGGCTGGTCACACGCAGGTGGACGGAG
>CAZZGM010000099.1:0-9410 GCA_964653955.1 uncultured Bifidobacteriaceae bacterium
ATACAGGCCCGGCTCGGGCGTCGCCCCGCGGTGCTGTTCAACGGAACGGCCGTCGAAACGGGACAGCCCGTGGTATTCGGATCGTCCAGGATGTCGGCCCGGCGGCCCGAAGATCAGGAGCGCTCGGGTGGGCACGATGGCTCTTCGAGCTTCCACGCCATCACGGGGATGACCGTGGACCTGTTCGTGCCGACGGCGGCACGCCTCTCGGCCACGTTCCCATACGTCACACCCGCGGCGCGCCTCGATCCGCGCTCCGGTGTCGTGCCCGACTTTGCCTATGTCGACGGCGGCTACTACGACAACTTCGGCGTCACGGCCGCCGTGGAATTTCTCCGTCAGGCTCTCGGAGGACCGGCCGACGCACCGCACCGGCTGCCCGACGGGACCGCTATCGCGCGCCTGAGTCCACCCGTTCCCATCCGGGAGATCCTGATCATTGAAATCAGGGCCTCGGCCTCGGCGGACGTGTCCCCCGGTCGCATGTGGTTCGAGCAGCTGCGAGCCCCCATGCAGACGATGCTGGCGGTGCGATCGGCGGCGCAACGCCGCCGCAACGACACGGAGCTGCGGCTGCTTCAGGAAGCCATGGCCGCGCGCGGAGTGCGCATCACGACAGTAGTGTTTGAATATCCCGAAGCGCAGATTCCGCTGTCGTGGCACCTGACGCCGGACGACATCGCCCGCATCGACGGTGCCTGGGCCAGCGGCTTTGCCTCGGAGAAGGCGCGCGTCGCCGAGTTCTGCGCCGAGGGCGTGCGCCTGCCGCTGCCTCCCGTCTTCGACGCCGCCAACACGCCTGTATTGCCTGCCTGACACGCACGGTCGACGAACGTACCCTTACGTCTCCGCTCCAGCGCAGACGCGACCATACGTTTGCCGCATATGTTGCACGCGGCTGTGGCAATACGCTACGATTCTCGGGTCGTGACGTTCGTCCACCACGCGCACCGGGTCCATCATCACCGTTCCACGAACGGACCGGCAGGACTGCGCGCGTAGGTAGACGAGTCACAATCAGGATTCGATTCACGCGAAAGGCCCGCCGGGTAACCGGTGGGCCTTTTTCTTTTGTACCGGGGAAATGCGGGGAGATGTATGGATTTTTCGAAACTGGATGGACTGATACCGGCGGTCGTGCAGGACGACACGAGCGGCGACGTGCTGATGGTGGGGTTCATGAATGACGAGGCGTGGCGCCGCACGCAGGAGACGGGCTACGTGACGTTCTTCAGCCGCACACGCCAGACGCTGTGGATGAAAGGCGAAACCTCGGGCAATCGCCTCGCCGTGCGGCAGGTCTTCACGGACTGCGACAACGATACCGTGCTGCTGCGCGTGGATTGCGTGGGCGAAGGCAACGTGTGCCACACCGGCCAGCGCAGTTGCTTTTATACCGAAGTACCAGTGACTGGCCGGTCGGCACGCAGCGAGGCCGACGCGCCGGTGGGAGCCGGACAATGACGCTGAAACTGGGCATCCCGAAAGGCTCGCTGGAGCAGGCCACGGTGCAGTTGTTCGGCCGGGCCGGCTATCGCCTGAGCACCTCATCGCGCTCTTATTTCCCGTCCATCGACGACCCGGACATCGAGTGCATGCTGATTCGCGCGCAGGAAATGGCGCGATATGTCGCCGACGGCGTGCTCGACGCGGGGTTGACGGGCCTCGACTGGATTCGCGAACACGAAATCGGTCACCCCGAACAACCGCCATTGGAGCCGGTGGCCGATCTCGTCTATGCCAAGCAGAGCTTCGGCAAGGTGCGCTGGGTGCTGGCGGTACCGGAAGATTCGCCGTACCAGTCGGCAAAGGATCTCGAGGGCAAGAAGATCGCCACCGAGCTGGTGCGCGTGACGAAACACTACTTCCAGAACGAAGGCGTGAACGTCGACGTCGAGTTCTCGTGGGGTACCACCGAGGTCAAGCCGCCCGTGCTGGCCGATGCCATTGTCGAAGCCACGGAAACCGGCTCCACGCTCCGCGCCAATCGCCTCCGCATCATCGATACGCTGCTGGAGTCCAACACGCAGCTGGTCGCCAATACCGCCACCATGGCGGACGACTGGAAGCGGACCAAGGTGGAAAACATTGCCCTGCTGCTGAAAGCAGCCATCGAAGCGCAGGGACGCGTGGGGCTCATGCTGAACGTTCCCTCGTCCGGGCTGCCGGCCATTCTCGAGATGCTCCCCGCCCTGCAGGGACCAACGGTCAGCTCGCTCAGCGACCCGGCCTGGGTCGCCGTGAATACGGTGCTCGACGAAAAAACGGTGCGCGACCTCATCCCGCGGTTGAAAGCCGCGGGCGGACAGGGCATTGTCGAATATCCGCTCAACAAGATCGTGCTATAGCGATCGTGCTGTAGCAAGCGTATCCAGGAGCCATTGAATGATTCGGATTGTGGAGTCCGGTAACCGCAAGGCGGTTGCGTCCCTGCTGTCAGCCGCGCGCGTTCGTGACACCGCCACCACCGTCGCCACACAGGCCATCGTCGAAAGCGTGCGGAAAGGCGGAGACCGGGCGGTGAGACGTCATGCGGAGCAATTCGATGGCCTGCGTGGCGATATCGAGGTGCCGCGCGAAGAGTGGCCGGCCGTGGCAGCCACGGTGCCGCGCGCGGTACGGCGGGCCATCCGCGATGCCGCGCGCCACATCCGGCGCGTGGCCAGAGCGCAGGTGCCGCGCGGATGGAAGGTGGCAGTGGTCCCTGGCGTATCGGTCGAGCAGCGCGTGATACCGCTCGCACGCGTCGGCTGCTACGTGCCAGCGGGCCGCTATCCCCTGCCTTCGTCCCTGCTGATGACCGCCATCCCCGCCAGAGCCGCAGGTGTACCCGAGGTGATCGTTGCATGCCCGCGCCCTGGCGCGGCGGTGTTTGCCGCTGCTCTCGAAGCTGGCGTGGACCGCCTCTTCCGAATCGGCGGGGCACAGGCCGTGGCGGCCCTGGCCTACGGAACGAAAACCGTGCCGCGGGTGGACCGTATTGTCGGTCCCGGTAGTCGCTGGGTGTCCACCGCCAAGTCCCTCGTGGCCGACACCTGCAGCATCGACTTCTACGCGGGCCCCACGGAAATCCTCATCCTCGCCGCCAAGACACCGCCCGCGTGGGTGGCGGCCGACCTCATTGCCCAGGCCGAACACGACCCCGACGCGCGCGCCGTGTGTATCACCACCAACCGGCGCCTGGCCGACGCCATTGCCACCGAAGTCGCCCTGCAGATGCCGGCGGACGGACCGGCCGCTGCCTCACTGTGGAAACACGGCGGCATCATCGTTGCGTCAAACACCTCGGAAGCCATTGCTCTTGCGAATGAAGCCGCTGCCGAGCACGTCGTGGTGGAGTCAGACGAAGTGGCGGCGCAGATCGTGAACGCGGGCGCGATATTCGTCGGACCATGGACAGCACAGGTGGCCGGCGACTACGCCATTGGCTCGAACCATGTGCTGCCAACGGCCGGTGCCGCCCGCTTCCGCGGTGGTCTGAATGCCGCGGACTTCGTCAAGCTCGTCTCCGTCCAGCGAACGAGCGAGCGCGGTTTGCGCGGCCTTGCCGGTACCATTACGACGCTCGCACGAGCCGAGGGCCTCGAAGGCCATGCACGGTCCATTGACGTCAGGACGGGTATCGATTCCGCAACCGCACGGCGAACCAGGAAGGCAGAGGTAAAACGATGATCGTTCAGGGTGTACCCGACCTGGGTCCGGGGCTCAGGCTGCATCTCAACGAAAACACGGGAGGCTGTTCGCCCGCGGTGGTGGACGCCGTTCGGAGTTTCACAGCCGAGCGCCTGGCCCTTTATCCCGACTTCGTCGCCGCCGTTCAGGAGACGGCAACACTGCTCGGTACCACTCCCGACCGCATCGCCCTGACCAACGGCCTCGACGAAGGCATCCTGCTGACGTCCATTGCCTATCTGCTGCCGCGCGCACCGCGAGCACTTGTCGACCTCGGCGCGCCGGATCTGGCACCGACCGGTGTGGCCGAAATCCTCGTCGCGCTGCCGACGTTCGAGCCCTATCTCCAGGCCGCCAGGGCCATGGGGGCGCGCGTTGTGTCAGTGCCCGCCACGCCCGACTTCTCGTTTCCCGTAGAGGCGATGCTCAGGGCCATCACACCCAACACGCGCATCGTCTATGTGAACAACCCCAACAACCCGACGGGACAGCCCATTCCGCTCGACGCCATCCGCCGCGTGGCCCGTGAAGCCGGTCATGCCGTCGTGTTCGTCGACGAAGCCTACCAGGACTTCATGCCCGAAAATTTCATGGCCGAAGCCGCTGACTATCCCAACGTACTGATGGGCCGGACGTTCTCGAAGGCGTTCGGCCTGGCCGGGCTTCGCGTGGGCGTGCTTTCGGCGTCACCGTCCCTGCTCGAACCCATCCGCAAGGTCATGCCGCTGTTCAATCTCAACGTCGTTGCCGTGGCGGCACTGCGCGCGGCCATTGGCGACCCAACGTTCCGTACGTGGTATCTCGATCAGGCGGCACAGTCCAAGGCGCTCGTCTATGAGACGTGCGACCGGCTGGGGCTGCGTTATTGGAAGAGCGCCGCCAACTTCGTGCTCATCGACGGCGGCGACAACGCCGCGGCCATCGTGAACGCCCTGATCGCACGTGGTGTGTTCGTTCGCGATCGTTCCGCCGATCCCTCCACGCCCAACTGCTTCCGGCTGACGGCCGGCGTGGTGGAGCACACGAAAACGGCACTGGCTGCCCTGGAGGCCGTGTGCGCCGAGCAGTAGTGGAACGGCGTACGACAGAGACGCAGATCAAACTTTCGCTGAAGCTCGACGGCCGTGGGACGTTCGACAACCACACCGGCATCCGCTTCTTCGATCACATGCTCGACCTCGTGGCCCGGCATGGCGGCTTCGATCTGGCGGTCAAGGCTACTGGCGATCTCGACGTCGATCAGCACCACACGGTCGAGGACGTCGGCATCGTGTTTGGCGAGGCCGTGGCCAAAACCCTGGGGGCAAAGCGTGGCATCAACCGCGCCGGATACTTCGTCATGCCGATGGACGAAACGCTGGCAGTGGTGGCTCTGGACTTGAGTGGACGGCCGGTCGCCAAAGTGGATACGAAAGTGCGCGTGCGACTGGTGGGCGATCTCCAGTCGGAGCTGGTTCACGACTTCTTCGAAGGATTTGCCATGGGCGCGCGTGCCAATGTGCACGTCAAGGTGTTGTACGGCCGATCGAATCACCACAAGATCGAGGCGTGCTTCAAGGCGTTCGGCCGCGCCCTGCGCGTGGCGTGCGCCAGGGACAAACGCCTGGCCAGGGTGCTGCCCAGCACGAAGGCGCTGCTGTGATTGCACTGGTCGACTACGGCGCCGGCAACCTCACGTCGGTGCGCAAGGCTCTGGCACACATTGGAGCCGAGGTGTGGACACCCGTGGCGCCTGACGAACTCTCACAGGCGCACGGCATCATCGTCCCTGGCGTGGGGCACTTCGACGCGACGGCGGCACTGGATGCTCCATGGCGCGACGCCATCCTCGCCGCACTCGCGCGGCAGGTGCCATTGCTGGGGATTTGTGTTGGCCTCCAGTGGCTGTTCGAAGGTTCGGACGAAGCACCCGGCGTGAAGGGCCTGTCCGTGGTCCCGGGGCGCTGTCGTCTTCTTGGCAATGCGCAGGACGCACCCGGACCAGCACACCCGAGCGGCTACCGCCTGAAGGTGCCGCACGTGGGCTGGAACTCTCTGGCCTTCCCACGCGCCACACGGCTGTTTGCCGGGATTCCCGACGGCACGCAGGTGTATTTCACGCATTCCTACGCCGCACCGGTCGTGAACAGCGCCGCGGCCCTCACGACGTACGGGTATCCGTTTTCGGCGGCCGTCGAGGACGGGCTCATATCGGGCGTGCAATTTCATCCGGAGAAGTCCGGCGCCGCAGGCCTTCAGGTGCTGCGTAACTGGCTGGGTACCGTCCGTGCTGTCTAAACGACTCATTGCCTGCCTCGACGTCCGCGACGGACGTGTCGTGAAGGGTGTGAACTTCGAAGGGCTGCGTGAAGCCGGTGAACCGGCCGTGTTGGCTCGTCGCTACGACGCGGAAGGCATCGACGAAATCGTGGTGCTCGACATCACAGCCACCCTTGAAGGCCGCCAGGGCCGCGCGCAGACCATCCGCGCCGTGGCCCGCGAAATTTTCCTGCCGCTGTGCGTTGGCGGCGGCATCCGTTCCGAAGACGATGCAGCAGCGGCCATCGAAGCGGGCGCAGACAAGGTCGGCCTGAACACCGCGGCGTTGGCACATCCCGAAATCATCACGAGGCTCGCCGCGCGCTACGGCAGTCAGGCGGTGGTGGTGGCCATCGACGCCAAACGGCAGGATGGCCGATTCGCGGTATACGCACGCAGCGGTCAGGCGGCCACGCCACGTGATGCCATCGAGTGGGCACGCGAGGCGGCGGATCGTGGCGCGGGCGAGATTCTGCTGACGTCCATCGATCGCGACGGTACGAAGAGCGGCTTCGATTGCGCGATGACGGCCGCCGTGTCCTCAGCCGTGTCGATTCCGGTGATTGCCTCGGGTGGCGCCGGCACGTTCGAACACTTCGCGGAAGTGTTCACCGACGGTCAGGCTGACGCCGCCCTTGCTGCATCCGTCTTTCATTTCAACGAACATGGCGTGGCCCAGCTGAAGGCGTTCCTGCACAGCCGCGCCATTCCAGTCCGCCAGGTCCCATGCTGATTCCTTCCATCGACCTCCAGAACGGCCGCATCGTCCAACTCGTGCAGGGAGAGCGTCTCGCGCTGGCCACAGACGATGTGGACCAGTGGATCGAGAAGTTCCGCACCTTTCCGGCCGTGCAACTCATCGATCTCGACGCGGCCATGTCGCGCGGTAACAACGACGAGCTGGTGCGCCGGATTGCCGCGCACCTCCCGTGTCGCGTAGGTGGCGGCGTGCGGACGGTAGCGCGCGCGGAGGAACTGCTGGCCGCCGGCGCGCATGCCGTCATTGCGGGCTCGGGCCTGTTTCGCGGGCCGGGGCAATGGTCGGTTGAGGACGCCGCGGTAAATCCTGAGGTAGTGATCAATCACGACTTCGCGCGGGCGCTGGCAGACACCGTGGGCGTGCAGCACGTGATTGCCGCCGTGGATTCCCGAGGTGGCTGCGTGGTGATTCACGGCTGGAAAACCGCGCTGCCAATCGGTCCCGTCGCGGCGGTCCGTGCGTTGGAACCGTACTGCGACGAGTTCCTCTACACGCACGTCGACAAGGAAGGCCTCATGCAGGGCACCGACATGGCCGCCATCCAGAGCGTCCGCGAAGCCACGGAGCGCAGGGTGACAGCAGCGGGCGGCATCACGACGCGCGAGGAAATCGACGCACTCGACGCCATGAAGGTGGATGCCGTGGTCGGCATGGCCATTTATTCCGGCCAGCTCGATCTGCGGTAAGCCGCCCGGCTACTTTGCCGCTTTGAGCGCGTCCACGAACGCGTCCAGCAGCACACCATCCCGCGTCTCGGCACGGTCGCGCATCTGCTCACCCCACGTATCGTCCAGCCGCGTCATTGTCTGGACGACGCAGTTGGTGTCGCAGGCGCCGGTGGTGGTCTGCAGCTTGAGACCGGTGGCGCGGCGGGAGAGCTGATTCAGCCACTCGTCGAACAGGCGCGCCTGCTCCTCATTGGATCGGTCGCCGGGCTCCCACTTCAGCATGCGGTCCAGCGCCTGTACGACCTGTGGATCCACGGGCGTGTTGCGCTTGCCAATCGTGAACGACAGCAACGTGGTCTGCGTGCCGGCAAAAGGCGAGTTCGGCGCGCCGCCGGGTTTGACGGTCACGGTAGACGTGGCGCGCTGCTTCACGTCCTGCAGCAGCGGGACGAGGTTGCGGGCGGCTTCGGTCCGGACGGCAATGGTGGCTGCGTCCAGCTCGACCGATTGCGGCTGCTGCCCGGCGGTGCGCAGGCCACCGGCCAGAATGGCTGAGGCAACGACAACGGGCAGGACGAGACGGCGGTCGATCATGGCAGCACCTCTGCTCCCTATTATCCCGCCGTCGCGGGCGGCAGGACGTTGCCGCCGTAGCGCTTCACCCAGAAACTGCCAATGAGCGCCAGCGCCGCGCTGCCCATCATCAGATAGGCCGGAGACGCCGCGGAGCCGGTCTCACGAATCAGCGTCGTGGCGGCCAGCGGCGCCATCCCGCTGAACAACGTGAAGCTGACGTTGAAGATGAGCGCGACGCCCGTGAAGCGGATGCGCGTGGGAAACAGGTCCGTCAGCAGCACGGCAAACGATCCGTTCGTCAGTCCGGAACAGAGGCCGGCCAGCACACAAATCAGCGTCAGACTCCCCGACCTGGCCTCCAGTGCCGCGTAGAACGGCATGGCCAGCAGCATCAGCAGCCCGACACCGGCGCGCAGCAGATAACGGGGCGGGATGCGGTCACCAATCCAGCCGGTGCCCAGGATGCCAATCGCTGCCGCCAGCACGCCGGCAGTCTGCGAAAACACCGCCTGACGCGGGTCGTACTGCAGCACGGCGGACAGGTGGGCCGGTAGGTGCGAGAAAAACAGGCCGTTGAACGTGGCCGTGCCGGCCAGCACGGCGCTGCCGACGAATACCTGTCGAGCGTGCGTCCGCAGCATTTCGGAAAACGGCTGCTTCGACGCCAGGCTCTTCATCCGCTCGAACTCGCGCGATTCTTCGAGCGCGCGGCGGAGCCAGAACGTCAGCACGCCGCCCATGCCGCCCAGCACGAACGCAATGCGCCAGCCATAGAGCGGCACCATCTCGGGATCGAGGAACGTCCGCACCGACAGGCTCACGCCCGTGGCCACGGCCACGCCCATCGTGACGCAGGCAAACACCAGACCGCTGACGAGCGGCGCAATCCTTGGCGCCGTTTCCACCACGTAGGTGAGGGCACCGGGCAGTTCGCCGCCCAGGCAGAATCCCTGCACGAGCCGCAGGATCACCATCAGCGCGCTGGCCGCCACGCCCCACTGCGCGTAGGACGGCACCAGCCCCATGCCCAGCGTGGCCGCCGACATGACGAACACCGACCAGATGAACACCTTGCGCCGGCCGAAGCGGTCGCCGTAGTGCGACAGCACGATGCCCCCCAGCGGGCGCGCCAGATAGCCGGCGGCAAATGCCGCAAACGACGCCATCAGCGACGCAATGGGATTGGCGGCGGGGAACACCGCGTCGGCGATGTCCTTGGCGAAGATGCCGAAGATGACAAAGTCGTAGAACTCCAGCGTGCCGCCAAGGCTGGCCAGCAGGACGACACGCCAGCCCGCGGCGTCGATGCGATCGGATGGGGACATGTGGCGCCGATTGTATCAGCGTGTCTGGTCCGACCAGACGCGTCCGCGGCTATGGTCGGCGGGCCGCGAACACGTCCAGCATGATGGCACCGCCTTCGAACTCCACGGGGA
>CAZZGM010000100.1:0-9307 GCA_964653955.1 uncultured Bifidobacteriaceae bacterium
CCATCAGCCAGTGGACGATGGCCTGGCGGTTGCGCATGTGATCCTCTTCAATCGAGGTGCCTTCACGGATACGCCGGAGCTGCACCAGCGCGTTGCGCGCGTACGATTCGTACTCGGCCTGGACGATGGCCGGCTGGTCTTCGGCGCGCAGCAGCCCGATGTCGGCCAGATAGGGATCGGCCACGAAGTAGAGCGCCACCAGATCCGCGCGCGTCTCTTCGAGCGCCGAATACTGCTCCTTCAGCAGCTCGTGCGGCTGCGCCGATACGCCCTCGGCCATCCGGCCGGAGCCGTGACCCAGTACCTCGTGAATTTCGGTCGTCAACTCGCCGGCAAATGCCGCCCACGCCTTCGAGCGCGCCACCTCGGCCTCGTCCCAGGCAAACTCCTGGCGGAAGCTTTCCGGCTGCGCGCGATCGTAGGCATCCATCACGTTCGACAACGACACGGACTTGCTGCCGTACTCTTCGCGAATGCGCTGATCGTTGGGCAGGTTCACACCAATGGGCGTGACCGGACCGGAGTCGCCGGTTTCCACCACCACCTCGATGGCCATGGCCGTCACCCCCTGCACGACCGGCTTACGATACTTCGCGTCGAAAGGCATGTGGTCCTCGAACCACTGGGCGTGCGCCGCCAGCGTCCGGATCTTCTCCGTCTTCTCGGGGTTGCTGTAGTACACAACGCCTTCCCACGCCCCCTTGACACCTCGCGCGTCCATGTAAACCTCGATGAAACCGTTCATCGTGTCCACCGTGGCATCGTGATTCTGCACCCACGCAATGTCGAACGCCTCACGATCGGCATCGTCTCCGGTTTCGTAGAAACGGATGAGCGCCGTCAGCGCGCGCCGCAGTCCCTCGGGCGCCACCGATGCCGCATCGCGCAGGTGGCCGATGATGCGGACGATCTGGTCGTGATACCGCCCGCCCACGCGGTACACCTCCTCCACGAGCGCACCGTCCCGTTTCACGAGCCGGGCGTTCAGCGGATGCCGCTCCTCGAACCCCTCCAGGTCCTGCATGGTCACGCCGTCGTACATGTTGTTGGCGCTCGACGCGAGAATATCGCGCCCTTCGCCCGGCGTCTTGCAGGTCACCATGGGATCGAACGACACGTCAAAGAACATCGGCTCGTGACGCGCCACCAGTGCCGCCGGTGTTTCGCCGGGGGCAAGCGGCAGCGCCGCGCCGTTCCGGTGCGCTTGCGCCACGGCCTCGGCAAACGTGGCCGGCGCCAGGTCGAGCACGAACTTGCGGGCCGTGAGGTTGTTGTACGGCCCCGTGTTCAGCCAGAACAGCTTCGTGTAACGCGTAATCTCACGCAGGGTGTCGTCGGCAACGCCTTCCGGATGACGAATCACCGCCTCCAGGATGGCCCGCATCGACAGATTGTGGCGGTATCGCTGGTCGTAGTAGATGTCGCGCCCGGCCAGCGCCGCCTGGTAGAGATGCCACACCAGCACCTTCTCCGTCAGCGGCAGCGCCTGAAAACCATCGGCATACAACTGCACCACCGCCGCATCGTCTATCTGTTCGAGGAGAGAGGGACGGGACATTCAGGTTTCTCAGGGTTCTGAAATCACAAGCTCACACGACCATCAACTCACCAGATCTCCAGCTCACAACTTCTCAAGCTACAGGTCGACATTCACCTTCTGACCGTACTCCGGAATTTCCACGTTCCAGCCGAGTTCCTGTTCGATGCGGGCCTTCAGCGCCAGTTGGGCCGGAGGTTCGCCGTGGACCAGGTAGGTGATGCCGGGGGCCCTGGGGAAGGTGCGCAGCCACCGGATGATCTCGGAGGCATCGGCGTGGGCCGACATGGCGTTCAGCTTCTCGATGCGCGCGTGCACCGGGACGAGTTGGCCGAACATCTTCACCTGGTGCGCGCCGTCGATGAGGTGACGTCCACGGGTGCCGGCGGCCTGGAAGCCGACGAACAGGACCGTGTTGCGTGGATCCGTCAGGCCTCCCGCCAGGTGGTGCAGCACGCGGCCGCCCGTGGCCATGCCGCTCGACGAAATGATGATGGCCGGCCCCTTGCGGTCGATGATTTGCTGCGACTCCTTCGCCGACTCGACCGGCGTGAAGTGTGTGGTGCAGAACGCACACACCTCACCGCGCGCCGGGCGCACGTCCGGATCCAGTTCGCCCGCGTGCTGACGGTAGTAGTCGAGAGCCGCCACCGCCATCGGGCTGTCGACGTAGACCGGCAGCACCGGAATGCGCCCCTCGTCTTCCAGCTTCTTCAGCCAGTAGAGCACCTCTTCCACGCGGCCGATGGCAAACGACGGAATGATGAGCTTGCCGCGCTGCTCGGCCGTCTCGTTCACCAGCCGTGCGAGCTGTGCACCTTCATCTTCCGGCGGGTGCTCCCGATCGCCGTAGGTGGACTCCACCAGCAGCACGTCGCAGGCAACGCCCGGCGAAGGATCTGGAAGCACCGGCCGGTCGTAGCGTCCGAGGTCGCCGCCAAACAGGATGGTGGCCCCCTTGCCGTTGCTCCGGCGCACCCGCGCATAGGCGGAGCCGAGCAGGTGGCCGGCGTTGATGAACTCGGCCTCCACGCCCGGCGCCACCGGCATGGCGCGATTGAACCCGAACGGCTGCAGTTGCGTCAGCGCCTGCATTGCGTCGTTCTCCGTGAACAGCGGCAGGGCCGGGCGATGCTTCGAGTAGCGGCCGCGGTTGGCACGCCGCGCGTCCTCTTCCTGAATGCGGCCGGCATCGGGCAGGACCAGGCTGCACAGGTCCTTCGTCCCCGGCGTGCAGAAGATTCGGCCGGCGAACCCGTTGGTGACGAGGCGCGGCAGCAGGCCCGAATGATCGAGATGCGCGTGCGTCAGCACCACCGAGCCGACCGACGCCGGGTGGACGGGCAGGCGCGCCCAGTTGCGCTCGCGCAACGGCTTCAGGCCCTGGAACATGCCGCAGTCGACGAGCATGCGGTGCCGATCGACTTCGAGCAGATACTGTGAGCCGGTCACGGTACCGGCCGCACCGAGAAAGGTCAGCGACGCCATCGGTTTAGCACTGTACTAGAATCCGGCGGTACACCGTGGCGTGCTCGAGCCGCGCGCCAGGGTGTCGTCACCGCCCGTCGCCCGGAGCGGTCCGCCGGTCAACCGGTGTGTCGGCTTGACAAAGCATCTGGGCGAACTCGCCCTGGCTGGCGCCGCGGCTCAAACATGCGCCCAGTGGCACCCGACACACCGGTTGTCGGCCTTCGTACACGGCGGTCCGCAACGGTCGACGGGCGGCGACGACACCCCGACGCGCGGCGCGTCTGTGGCAACGAAGTAAGCCGTCCGGGCGTGGGTGCGACCCACGGTCCGTACGGCGTTCAATGCGGGCTCGGGACACACACGCGGATTTCGTCATAGTCCTTGTCGAACGGGCCGCCGGTGACGAAAAATACGAATCGCCATGTACGCCATTGCCATCGTGCGTTATCGACGCCCGGTCGACGAAGTTGTCGCTCACCAGGAACCTCACCGCGCCTATCTGCACCAGTTGAAGGCCGACGGCCGGTTGCTGGCCGCCGGCCCGCAGGACCCTCGCTTCGGCGGCTTGTTCCTGCTTCGCGTGCCGGACGACAACCCGCAGGCGGCACTCGATGCCATCCGCGACGCCGATCCCTACTACCAGGCGGGCGTGGCCCAGTACGAAATGCTGCCGTGGAACGTCGTCATCGGGAAGGACGGCCTCGACGGGCTCTGACGCCGCGCATCTCCGCGGTGTATTCAGGGGGTGGAGTCAGCGATCCTTGCGTTGTCGCAGGGCCTCACCCGCCAGCCACGAAACGGCCACCACGACCACGATAATCAGCAGCGGCAGCAGCAGGTAGCGCATCTAGTGGACTGTCTGGTCGATCCTGAGGGGCTCGTTCCCTCGGAACGAGCCGGAAATCGGCGTGGAGCGTCGATGATGGCACGTGAGTTTTCGTTGAGACGCGCCACTAGACCTGCGCGTCAGCCGGGCGGCCTCCGGTCAGGGCGCTGACGATCACGCCAACCACGCACACCGCTACCGCACCCACCAGGTTGTGCCAGAGAAACGCCACATCGGTGAACGTGGCCACGTAGGCCACCGCGCCCATGCCGGCAATCAACCCGACGAACGCTCCCGTGCCATTGGCGCGCGGCCAGGCGATGGCCAGGATGAACACGCCGAGAATCGAACCGTAGAAGAATGAGCCAAAGCGGTTTACCACCTCGATGAGCGAGCCGAGTTCCGCCGCCCACACGGCAACGACAGACGCAAACACCGCCCAGGCGCCGGTCGACAGTCGCGAAACGAGCAGCAGGTGACGGTCGCTGGCCGTGCGACCCGCACCGAAGCGGCGGTAGAAGTCGATGACGGTCGCTGTGGACAGCGATGCCAGCTCTGCTGAAATGGTGGACATGGCCGCCGCAAAGATCGCCGCCATCAGCAGCCCGACGAGCCCCACCGGCAGGTGCGTCACCACGAACGAGGGGAACACGTAGTTCACGTCGTTGTAGGTGCGATCGCCCGACACCTCTCGCACCAGCGCCACGGCTTCGGCACGCACCTTCTTCACGTCCTCGTCCGCACTCAGAAATGCCGCCTGCGACAGCGACCGCGCCATGGCATCACCGCCACGGTCCATGGATGCCGCCGCCTCCGCCGCTTTCCGCCGCGTGTCGATGGTCGCGTTGAAACGCTGCTCCAGTGCCTCGTACTCCGCCGCCCGGGCGCTGGCCCTCACCTGCCGGTCGTGAACCGGGTTGAACAGCATGGGTGGTGGCGTGAACACGTAGAACAGGAACATGAACACGCCAATGAGGAGTACGAGCGCCTGAAGCGGAATTTTCCAGTACGCGCTCATCAGCAGCGATTCGCGTGCATCGTCCACCGAGCGCGCGGTGAGGTAGCGCTGCACCTGACTCTGGTCGGTACCGAAGTAGGAGAGGAACAGGAACAGCGCGCCAATGGTGCCCGACCAGAACGTGTAGGTGACGTTCGGATCGAAACTGAAATCCATCGTCTGCAGGCGTCCGGTGGCACCGGCCAGGTTCAGCGCCTGTGTCATCCCGACGCCTTCCGGAAGTCCCATGGCCAGAGCCACCACGGCGGCCAGCAGCCCGAACACGATCAGGTACATCTGCTTCACGTCGGTCCACGTGACCGCCTGCACGCCGCCAAACATCGTGTAGACGGCGGTGGGTATGCCCATCAGCAGGCACGTGGTACCCACACTGAGGCCGAACATCACCGACAGCACGACGGCCGGGGCCGCGAGCGCGGCGCCCGTGGCCATGCCGCGCGAGAGCAGGAAGAGCAGCGCCGTCACGCTCCGCACGCGCCCGTCGAAACGGCGCTCCAGATACTCGTAGGCCGTGAACACCCGCGCGTTGTGGAAAAACGGCACGAGCGTCACCGACAGGATGATCATTGCCACCGGCAGCGCGTAGTACTGCTGCAGCAGTCCCATGCCGCTCTGGTAGCCCTGCCCGGTCGTGCCAATCATCGTGATGGCCGACAACTGTGTGGCCATCACCGACAGTCCCGCCGCCCACCAGGGAATGCTGCGGCTCGCGAGAAAGTAGCCCTCGATCTCGTCGGACTTCTTGGTCAGGCGCAGGCCGTCCCAGACAATCCAGATCAGGTAGACGACAATGATGGTCCAGTCGATCCAGTGCATGGGAACCTACGGCGTGCCGAACGCGGCCTGGAACACATACAAGGCGGCAAGCGTGACCACCCAGACAACCGCCACCCTGACGTATTTGGCTTTCATGAGGTCTCTACAGCGCGGCCACGCGCGCGCGCAGCAGTTGTTCGGCCGACGCCAGGCGGTCGCGACGCGCCAGCCACGCGGCCTTGTCGCGATCCAGGTGTTCGCGTGACACGCCAAGCGCGCGCAGCGTCTCGGACGGTGCCGGCCCGCCGTAGGTGGTCCGCACCTCGACGAAATGACGGGGGCTCATGATGGTTTCGAGCTGCGCTTCGGTGTACGACAACGTCCGGCCGAGCAGTGCCTGCGACGCCGTGGCCAAGGCTGCGGACAACGATGCGCTCGGATCCTCGTTCCTGGCCTTCAACAGCATGGCCGCAATCCCGTGCGCGGAACGAAACGGCAACCCGTGATCGCGCACCAGCGTGTCGGCCAGTTCCGTCAGTGTGGTGCCGCCATCGCCGGCCCTCGCCTCGAGGCGTGTGGTATCGAAATCCGCACCACGCATGGCGGCGGCCACCAGTGTCACGGCCCGTGCCGCGTCGCGGAACATCGAGGCCACCAGCGGCTGCAGGTCGTCTTCGGTATCCACGATGTCGCCGAAGGGCGTATTGTGAACGGCCGTGCCAATCGCCTGCGCCTGGCCGACCGCCTTGCTGGCAATGGCGCGCGCGTGCTCCAGCGCCACGGGGTTGCGCTTCTGCGGCATGATGCTGCTGCCCTGCACGAAGCCCTCGCCCAGCCGCAGGTAGCCGAACTCCATCGTGCACCAGAGCAGCAGGTCCTGGATGACGCGACCCAGCCCGATCAGCAGCACGTTGGCCGCCGACACACTCTCGAGCAGGTAGTCCACCGACGCAATGCTGCCGTAGGTATTGCACGTGGGCTCCGAAAATCCCAGCAGCTCACTCGTGCGCTGACGGTCGATGGGAAATCCCGTGCCCGTAATGGCGCAGGCTCCCAGCGGGTTGCGGTTCGTCGACTCGTAGGCAGCCGCCAGCCGCGTGGTGTCGCGTTCGAGCTGCTCGACCACCGCCAGCAGGTAATGCGCCATGGTCATCGGCTGAGCCGGCTGGGTGTGGGTGTGCGCGGCGTAGACCGAGTCACGATGCCTGGCCGCCAGATCCAGGAGCGCCGCGCGCAGGTCGAGCACGCCGGCCGCCACGGCGGCAATGAACTCGCGCTGCCAGATCCGGTACATCGTCATGTCGATGTCGTTCCGGCTTCGGGCGGTGTGGAGGCGTCCGGCCACGTCCTCGCCGGCTGCGTCGCGGACGAGGCGTTCGATGAAGAAGAACAGATCCTCGTACGTGCCGTCGTAGTGGACCTCCCGGACGGTGTCCAGCGAGATGCCGTCCAGTGCCGAACGCAGCACCCGCGCGTCGTCCTGGCTGACGATGCCGCACTCGGTGAGCATGACGAGGTGCGCGTAGTTGATGGCCATGAGCGGCGTGAGCAGCAGCTCCTTGGCATCTTCGAAGTTTTCGTCGAGAACGATCGTGATGTACTCGGGGGCGAAGCGCATACGATGGCCGGGACCATATGCAGTATAGCGCCCGGCCGCAGGTATCCGCGGCCGGGGCACGCTCCGCCGCGAGGGTCAGCCGCCCAGCAGGCCGGGTTCCCAGTTCTTGCGCAGCAGCACGCCGAGGTGTTCCTCGAGGCCGTAGCGGTCGTGGAGGATGCCGAGATGGTGCTGCGTGTGCCCGGCCAGAATCCAGCAGAGCGCCCGGCCAGTGACGGGCCGCTCGTTGGCCACCACCGAACGGGCCAGGGCGTCTTCGTCCAGCGAGGCAATGAGCGCCAGCGTCGCTTCGCGAACGGCCAGCAGTTCCCGGGCGATGTCCTGGATGGGCCGCTTGTCGAACGACGCGGTGGTCATCCACTGGTTCTCGTCGAAACCGGGCAGCGCGGCGGCGTCGGCCCGGGCGGCACGCAGCAGCCGGTAGCCGAATACACGTTCGGCGTCGGACAGATGCCCGAGCACCTCGCGGACGCTCCACTTACCCTCGGCGTAGCGGTGCGCCGCGAGGTCTTCGGACAGTTCGCCCAGCACACGAATCGCCTCGCGCTGCGCCTCCAGTGCGGCAACCGGATCGCCGTCGGGCACCTGGGCCACATACGTTGCATAAAACGTCGCGAACTCCCCTTCCGCCGGCTTGCTGATCATGATGTCCTCTCTGTGTGGGTCGATTGGTGTAACCGGGACTCCGGTCGTAACGGTGACTTTGCCGCCGGTGTCAACGCGTCAGAACAGCGTTGCGGCAATGGTACCCAGCGTGTCGATGCCGTGCACGTCACGGGGAAGCTGCGGCACGCGTAACCGCGGCACGCCCGCAAACCGGCGGTCGATCTCCTCCAGATACACGCTTTCCTGCGCCTGGCGTGCCACCAGGAACGGATCGGGGCTCGACGCCGGCAGTACACGATTCACCACCAGCGCTCCCACCCGCACGCCCGCGTCATCGAGTTGGGCTATCGCGCGCGCCGTTTCTTCGATCGGCAGCCGTTCGGCAATCAGTACCAGCACGAATGCCGTGACGCGCGGGCTCAGGAGCCGCGCTCTGAACTCGCGCAGGTGCTCGAGCCGTTCCGTCAGCGACTGCATCACGGGGTCGTCCTTGTCGTCCTGATCCACGCCCAGCATGGCGCGGCGCGATCGCGACAGCGCACGGATCCAGGCTTCCATCAGCTCCGGCATCCGGATCAGCCGCAGCGTGTGTCCCGTTGGCGCCGTATCGAAGACGATGAGATCGAAACGGTCGTCGCCTTCGCGGATGAGCGCTCCAATGCGGTCGAACAGTGCCACTTCTTCCGCCGCCGGCATGCTGGCCGCCAGATCGATCTGCCGGTTGGCTTCTTTCAGGATGCCGTGGCCGAACAGTCCCTTGATCCGCTCCTTCACCTCCACCACGTAGCGGGCTGATTCCTGCGCCGCGTCGATTTCGAGCGCGTGCAGGTTGGGTTGGATTTCGACGATGTCCGGACCAACCGGGCGGCCGAGGATGTCTGACGTGTTGTGCGCCGGGTCGGTGGACACGAGCAGCACCCGCCGCCCGCGTTCGCTTGCGGCCAGTGCCGTGGCCGAGGCGCTGGTGGTCTTGCCCACCCCGCCCTTGCCGCCGAAGAACAGGACCTTGCGGTCCAGCAGTGCCGTGGCCGCGTCCATCAGCAGCAGGGGAGGTTGCCCAGCGGCGACCGGTCCATGCCCATGCGGCGGTGCCACAGGTGGAACTGGTCCAGCAGGTAGGGATAAATGTCGAGCATGTACAGCGTGGCCGGGTTGGGCAGCCCCATCACTTCCATGTAGCAGAGCAGGAGGAACAGGTCATTCAGCTCGTTGGCCTGTTTGCGCAGCTCGCGCTCGTAGTGACTGTAGGCAATGCCGTGGACGAAGTCCCGGATGTTCTTCCCGAGCGACATCGACGGATCATAGACCAACGCCCGCCAGGGCTATCCCGTGCTAGGGTGTGGGGCATGCCGACCAGACTCGCCGTCCATACGCTGATCGTGGTCGTCTTTGCGGGCGTGTACGCCATCGGCGCCCAGCGCCCGCAGGGCGGTGGTGGCGGCATGGTGCCCGCCGTGCTCGACGACTTCCAGGGTG
>CAZZGM010000101.1:0-9299 GCA_964653955.1 uncultured Bifidobacteriaceae bacterium
CGAGCGTGGCCACGCACACGCTCGTCCTGCGCCGCCGCGAACCCACGGCCGACATGGGGCCGGCGTTGTTCGTCACGCCGCTGGGGCCGGTCATTCCGGTGGTGGCCGTCGTGGTGGCGTTCAGCATTCTGGCCGGCGCCACCATGCAGCAACTGGCTGCCGGTGCCGCGGCCCTGCTTGGAGGGGCCGTGCTCTTCGTGGTCGCGCGACGCGGCTGACCCGTCGTCGCGGCTGTGCGAGCGTCAACGGGTTACCATTCCGTGGTGAACACCGTACTTCTCGAGCAGTTGCGAGCCACGCTCGGCGATCGGGTCTCCACCACCGACGCGGTCCGCGATCACCACAGTCACGCCGAATCGTGGCACGCACCGGCTCCGCCGGACGCTGTGGTGTTTCCGCTGACCACCGCCGAGGTGGCCGACATCGTCCGGGCGTGCGCCGGCGCGCGTGTGCCCATCGTGCCTTTCGGCATGGGCAGCGCTATGGAAGGCCACGTGAACGCCATCCACGGTGGTGTGTCCATCGACCTGACGCGCATGAACCGCGTGCTCCGGATCAGTCAGGACGACCTCGACGTCACGGTCGAAGCCGGCATCACACGCAAGACGCTCGACGGTCATCTCAGGAATACCGGCCTGATCTTCCCCATCGATCCCGGCGCGGACGCCACCATTGGCGGCATGGCGGCCACGCGCGCTTCGGGCACGACGGCCGTCCGCTACGGAACGATGCGCGAGAACGTGCTCGGGTTGACGGTGGTACTGGCCGACGGCCGCATCATCCACACCGGCACACGCGCACGGAAGTCCTCGTCGGGCTATGACCTGACACGGTTGTTCGTCGGCTCCGAAGGCACGCTGGGCGTCATCACCGAGGTGACACTGCGGCTGTTCGGTCGTCCGGAGGCGGTGGCCACGGCGGTGTGTCCGTTCAGGACGCTCGACGAAGCGGCACGAACCGTCATCGAGGTCATCCAGCTCGGCATCCCGGTGGCACGTATGGAAATCATCGACGCCATCCAGCTGGCCATCGTCAATCGGCACTCGAAGACGGCCTATCCGGAAACGCCAACGCTGTTTTTCGAGTTCCACGGGACGAGTCGCGACGTGGTGGACGAACAGGCACGCGGTGTCGAGGAGATTGCCCGCGCGCATGGTGCCGAAGGGTTCCAGTGGACCAGCTCGCCCGAAGACCGCGCCAAGCTGTGGCAGGCGCGTCACGACGTGTACTACGCCACGGTGGCGTCGCGCCCGGGCGCCCGGGCCATGACCACGGACGTGTGCGTGCCCATTTCACAGCTCGCGCCGTGCATTGTCGAAACGGAAGCGGATGCAAAGGCGTCGAGCATTGTCGCGCCACTGGTCGGCCATGCCGGCGACGGCAACTTCCACCTGATTCTCATGCTCGACCCGGACGACGAGGAGGAAGTGGCGCGTGTGAGTGCGTTCAGTCAGCGGCTCGTGGAGCGTGCACTGCGGATGGGCGGCACCTGCTCCGGAGAGCACGGTGTGGGCCTCGGGAAGATGAAGTACCTGCGCGCCGAACATGGTGAGGCGCTGGACGTGATGCGCGCCATCAAGCGGACGCTCGATCCTCACAACCTGATGAACCCCGGAAAGATGCTGCCGGAGTAGACAAGACAGGCTCCACATGCCCCGCGCCTGGCTGTTCGTTGCCCTCGTTGCCTGGTCCGTGACGCTGCCGGCGCAAACGCTGGTGACGCTTCGCGTGGAGGTGACGCTGCCCGGCGCCGCGCAGGCCGAAGCGCCCGTGCCGCGTCACACACTGCTCGTCAGCGACAACCCGGCCACCGCGCCGCCGCGGCGCGTCGTGACTGGTGCCGATGGCGTAGCGGAGGTGCGGCTGCGGCCAGGGTCGTACACGGTGGAGTCGGATCAGCCGGTCGTGCTGCAGGGGCGCGTCTATCAGTGGACGGAAATCGTGGACGTCGGCGCACCTCAGGGCGCCACGTTGCGCCTCACGGCAGCAAACGCGGAGGTCATATCAGCAGACGCGTTGTCGTCTGGCACTGGCGCTCCGGCCTCGTCCGGGACGACGGCCCTGCTGGTGCAGTGGCAGGAGGGCATTGCGGCGGTGTGGTCGCCGACGATGCGGGTGTCGGCGTTTCTGGTCGATGAGAGCGGGCTGCTGGTGACGAGCCGCGCCGCGCTGGGTACCGCGACGGACGTGGCCGTGCAGGTGACCGAGCCGGCGACAGTACCGGCTCGCGTGGTGTTTTCGAACGTGTCGAATGGCGCGGCCGTGGTGTGGGTAAATCCCGCCGTGGTGTCGGGACGCCCCGTGCTGCCGCTCCAGTGTCCGCCGCCACGTTCGGCGGCACTGGAGGACGGGCAGGAAGTGGCCGCTCTTGGCTGGCCGCTTCGCCGTCTCGTGGACGTGACGTGGGGCGAGGTCACCGGTGTGCGGCCGCGCGCCGTGGACACCGACCTGCGCGTGCAGGGCGGTGCCGAGGGTGGTCCCGTGTTCAACGCGGCCGGAGAGATGGTGGGGATTGCCGTCCCGCCGGCCGATGCGGACTCACGGGACGCGCAAGTGGTTCGCGCTGGCACTGTCTGCGAAGCCGTGGCCGCCGCGCGCGCCAGTATCGCGGACCAGGAGCCGCCGGCCGCGACGACGCGCAGCCTGCCGGCGGTGGTTCCGTTTCCCGCCGGCGCGCTCGCGAAGGTTGCCGCGGACAATGCCCCCGCGCTCACGCCACCCGCCGCATCTTCCGACGGCTTCGACATCACGTTCCTGACGCCGCCGGTCATTTACCAGACGCAGCAGCGGGCTGGCAGGACGGGAGGCACGAGAACGCGCGACCCCGAAGCGGAAATGCGTCTCGGGCGCATCGTGGAGTTTGGCGCGTGGTCGGAGTACTTCGCCGACCTGCCGTCCGTGCTGGTGGTGCGCGTCACGCCGAAGCTGGTGGAGGGATTCTGGCAGCGGCTGGCTCGCGGCGCGGCCATGACGCAGGGCGCCATCCTGCCGGCCTTCAAGGATTTCAGGACCAGCTTCGCGCGCATGCAGATGTCGTGCGACGGCGTCGAGGTGCCGCCACTGCACCCGTTCGTGCTCGAACATCGCCTCTCGGATACCAACACGCTGCGCGAAGGGCTGCACGTGTTCGCGCCCGAGGCGATTGGTCCGCACTGCGGGACGGTGACACTGACGGTGCACGCGCGCGGGTCGACGCGCGGCGACACCATCACGGTGCCGCCGGCCATTATCGAGCGAATCGCGCAGGACTTCGAAGCGCAGCGCGGGCGATAGACTTGCTACTGAACACGGCGGGTGCGGCAGGTTGTCCCCCACCGCACCCGTTCGACCTTCACGGATCACTCAGGCGTTGTTCGTGCCAATCGCCTGTGTCCTGTCGCTACGGCACCGTTACCGTAATCCGATTCGACGGCGCGCTCGCGCCGACGGCGTTGACACCCATCACTTCCACTTCGTAAACCCCGGGCGGCACGTTGGCGAAGCTGGCCCCGGTGGCCGTAATGCCGTTGGCCGATGCCACCAGCGGGCCACCGGACAGATACGCCCGCAGTGCGTACGACGTCGTCGTACCCGAGCCGGCCGTCCAGCTGAGAGTGACGGTGCGGTTGACCACCGAGGCCGGGTTCAGCGTGGGTGCGCCCGGTACGGTTGGCCCCTGCACGGTCAGTGACACTTCGTTGCTTGCCGCACTGAGGCCGCCGTTGTTCCGCGCGTAGACGCGCACGTAGTAGGTGCCCGGCGGCACGTTCGGCACCGACGTTCCCGGTGTGCCGCCAAGTGTGAGGCTGGCCACCGGGTTCGTGAAGCCGGGTGTGGTGCCGGCCAGCAGGATGTAGTTGGTGACCGGTCCGCCGGAGGCCGGCGGATTCCACGTGAACACGGCTGTGGTACCGGCCACCGACGCGGAGAGGCCGGCCGGCGCGCCCGGCGGCGGTCCGGTCACCGGCAGGACAACGGTGACGGATGCGGATTCCGCACCTGCGCCTGACGCGTTGGTGGCGACAATCGAGAGCACGTACGTTCCGTTGGGTCCGCTGGCGGAAACGCCATGGACAAGACCCAGTGTCTGCGTGAGCAGCACGGCTCCGCCCGGTGCCCGCGCAATCAGCGTGTAGCCGGTCGGCGTACCACCCGACGCCGGTGGGTTCCACGACATCGTCACGGTGTTGCCGTCGGCCGTGGCGTTGAAGTTCGTGGGTGCACCAGGCACGCCCGACTGCTGCAGCGTGAACACCGCCACCGCGCCGCCCGGCGCACCGGACGAGGGCGAGGCCGAGGGAATGCCGGCAATGATGGTGGTGCCATCGGTGCCGACGTTGGAGGCGAAATTGCGCCCCAGGGTTTCGGCGGCGTTGCCGACGCGCGAGAGCGGCGACCATGTCGAACCCGAGCGACCGTACACGTACATCGCACCCTGGCCTGACACCTCGCCCGAAGCCCCGACGGCCAGGACGTTGCCGGCCACGCTGACCTTGGAGAAACGTCCGGTCACGTTGCTCGTGAGCCGCTGCTGCTGGCTCCAGTTGACGCCGCTCCGCGTGAATACGTACACAGCACCGGCGTTTGCCTGGCCGCCGGCGGTCACCTGCGGAGCACCGACGGCAATGGTGTCGCCGCTGATGGAGCAGTGGTTACCGAACCAGTTGTTGGCGGCGCCGTCGCCGGCCGTCAGGTGCTGCTGGAAGTTCCATGTGCCGGAGTGAACGAATACGTAGGCCGATCCCTGATCACCATTGCCGCCGACATCGTCGAGGAACGAGCCGACGCACACCGTGCTGCCCGAGATGTCCACCGAGACACCAAACTGGTCGCCGCCGGCGGCATCCGGTGCCGCGAGGATCTGCTCCTGTGTCCACGCCGTACCCGTCCGCCTGAATACGTACGCCGCGCCAGCTTGTGGTGCTGACGGCCGGTTCATGGTGGCCGCGCCCACCACGACGACGTTGCCATCGATGCCGACCGAGGCGCCGAAGCCGGCATTGGACGCGGCATCCGATGCCACCAGCTTGGCCTGCGGCGCCCAGGTGGTGCCGCTCCTCACGAATACGTACGCCGCGCCAATGGCCGAGGCGCCGCCGTTACGTGCCTGGTTGGCACCCACGACGACGGTGTTGCCGCTGAGGGCGACGCCCTGGCCGAAGCGCATGGCAATACCCGCTTCGTCGGGTGGGACGAGGCGCTGCTGGAGCGTCCAGGAGCCACCGTTACGCACGTAGACGTACGCAGCGCCGCGAGCACTGGTCTCGGTGGCGGCACCTACGATCATCGTGTTGCCTTCGACGGCGGTGGCCGAGTCGGTGCCGGAACCGAACGAGGCGGCCGGCGGACCGGTGATGGCCTGCTGGAGCGTCACGGTCTGGGCCAGGCCGGCCTGCGCGCCGCTCAGGATGCCGATGAGCGCGAGCAGGAGTGTGAGGGGAGTCTGTCGGGACATGTGACCAGGGTCCTTTCGGGAAAAAGGCTTCATCTGGACAAACGAAAATCCCGTACAAGTGGGCTCACGCCCCGGAGACAATCGCCCGGAGCGGCCGGCGCAAGGAGTTGCCTGCTGGGTTACTCCGCGCGCAGCGCCTCGGTGGGGGCGACGCGAGCCGCGCGGAATGCCGGCACCGCCGAGGCAATGGCGCCGGTAGCCGTCAACAGGAGGGCGACCACGGTCAGGGTCACGCCATCGGTGGGCGTGACGCCGAACAGCAGGCTGCTGGCCACCCGGCTGGTTGCCAGCGCACCGGCGGTCCCGGCCGCAACACCGGCCAGCACCTGCGCGAGGCCGCGCGTCATTACCAGGCGGACGATGCCGGCTTTCGACGCACCGAGCGCCATGCGCACACCAATCTCGCGCGTGCGCTGGGCCACGCCAAACGCCACCACGGCGTAGATGCCGACAATGGTCAGCACCAGTGCGACGGCCGACACACTGGCCAGCAGCGCGGCCGTCGTACGAGCCTGGCGGACGTTGCCCGCGACGAGAGCGGAGAGCGGTCGTGCTTCCGAGATGGCCTGCTCACCAACCACGTCGCGAAGGCGCTCGCGCAGCGGCGCGACGAGCGTCAGCGGGTCGTGTGCGGCGCGCACGACGAGGTGCAACTCGGCACGCGGCTGCTGGCGGAACCAGAAGTAGGCCGTGGCCGGAGGTTCGGTGGCCAGCCCTCCATAGCGCATGTCGCCGACCACGCCAATGACTTCCCGCGTCACCGACGAGCCATCGCGTTCGCGCCACGTCATGAACGCACCGATCGGGTTCGAATCGGGCCAGTGCTGGCGCGCCAGGCGTTCGCTGATGATCACTACCGGCGTGGTGTGCTCGGTATCGGCGTCCGAAAACGTCCGGCCGCTGACGAGCGGTATGCCCATGGCCTCGAAATAACGTCCGCCCACGACGTTCTGCCACGAGCCGGGCTCTTCTCCCTGAGGGAGCGGCGGGCGGCCTTCGATGCTGAACGGACCACCGGCACCGAACTGACTGAGCGGCAGATAAAGCGCGGTGCCGGCCGCAGTGACGCCGGGAACGTTCGACGCCGCGTCAGTCATGGCCAGGCCGAACTGTCGCATTCGTTCCGGCGTGTCGTACGTCGTCTCCGACATTGTCGTGCGCATGGTGATGGCGCCGTCCGGACGGAAGCCGGGATCGACGTTCATCAGCGCCACGACACTGCGCGTGACCAGGCCGGCGAAGACGAGCAGCATGACGCCGATGGCCACTTCCGACGCCACCACCAGTGAGCCCAGCCTGGCGTGCCCCGGTGATGTGGTGACGCCGCGGCTGCGGCGCAGCTGTGCCGGCGACTGGAACCAGGCGAGCCTGACGGCCGGCAGCAGCCCGAAAATCAGGCTGGCCACCAGCGATGCCGTGCCGGCAAACAGGAACGTACGGGCGTCGAGGGCAATCTCGCGCGTGCGGGGCAGGTCGAGTGCCGGTGCCAGCACTGTGACGAACGGTGGCATCAGCCACACCGCCAGCGACAGGCCAAGCGCGCCGCCGGCCATGGCGAGTACGAGGTGCTCTGCCATCAACTGACGGAAGATCCGGCCGCCGGTTGCGCCGAGCGACAGGCGAACTGCCAGTTCGTCTCGCCGCCGGACGCCGCGGCTCGATACCAGGTGCGCGACGTTACCGCACGAGACCAGCAGCAGGAGTCCGACCGCGCCGAACATCACCAGGAGGCGGACGCGGACGTTGGCCACCGTCGCGTCGTGGAGTGGCGTGACGCGCAGGCTCCAGTCGCGCGAGTAGGACGGAAACGCTTCTTCGATGCGCCGCGACAGTGCGTTCAGCTCGCTTTCCGCCTGCGCGGTCGACACGTTCGCGTTCAGCCGGCCGACGACGTTCAGATATCCGCCCATGCCGACACGGCTGACCGGCTCCAGCGTGAACGGCACCCAGATGTCGGCGCGGCTCTCCGGCAATTCGTTGGTCCGCAGTCCGAACTGCTCGGGCATGACGCCCACGACCGTCCACGGCGTGCCGTCCAGCAGCAGCCGCGTCCCGACAATGTCGGCGCGGCCGCCGTAATGCTGCTGCCAGAGCGCGTGGCTCAGGACCACTTCATCGGGCGCCTGCACGTCTTCGGCGCGAGGTATGTAGGTGCGGCCGATGAGGGCCTGTGCGCCGAGGGTGGTAAAGAAGTCCACGGTGGTCCGATCGGTGTTCACCTCGATGGGGTCACCGGTGCCGGCAAGCGTCATCCGTGTGTCGTGCCAGCCGGCCAGGCCGGAAAACGTGCCGGTCCACTCGCGCCAGTCATGGAGGTAGCCGGCCGATAGACGCGCGCCCGATGCCGGCTGTACGAACACCAGGCGTTCGGATTCAGCAAAGGGCAGAGGCGAGACGAGCACCGCGTTGACCACCGCAAACGCCATGGTGCTGCCGGCAATGCCCACGGCCAACGTGATGGCAACAAGGGCCGTGAATCCCGGTGTCCGACGCAGTGCGCGCACGGCCGCTTTCAGGTCGTCGACGATGAACCCCATGCCCGTGTTTCTCCTGGTGCCGGGGCGCCATTCACCGAGGCGTTCGCGAGCCGACGCTCCAGCGACGGCGCCCACGGGTCAGTGTATGCCCGAACGGCTCACGCGATTGGCGTGATGTCACGAAGTGCCCGGCCGGAATCCGCTATCCTGTGAGGCGGTCACGATGTCACGACGCCCGTCAGAGCCTTCCCTGTTCGATAGTTCCGAGTCACCCTCAGCCGACGGCGCCTCGCCGCCCGCGTCACCGCCGGGCGGCAATGGGCCGACCTCACCCGGCGATGGTTCGAGCGCGGTTCCGCTGCACGAGGCGGCCCAGGCGCGTTACCTCAACTACGCGCTGTCGGTCATCACCTCGCGTGCCCTGCCGGACGTGCGCGACGGGCTGAAGCCCGTGCAGCGCCGCATCCTCTACACGATGTGGCAGCAGAACCTCACCGCCGCCGCGAAACATCGCAAGTGCGCGAAGGTGGTCGGCGACGTGATGGGCAACTACCACCCGCACGGTGACTCGGCCATCTACGAAACGCTCGTCCGCATGGCGCAGCCGTTCTCGCTGCGATATCCGCTCGTCGATGGCTCCGGCAACTTCGGCTCGCTCGATGGCGACGCGGCCGCCGCCATGCGCTATACCGAATGTCGGCTGGCGCGGCTGTCGGACGAAGTCCTCCAGGAAATCGAACAGGAGACGGTTCACTTCCGGCCCAACTACGACGGCACCCGCCAGGAGCCGGTCGTCCTGCCCTCGCGCATCCCGAACCTGCTGGTGAATGGCGCGACGGGCATTGCGGTGGGGATGGCCACCAACATCCCGCCGCACAACCTGCACGAGGTCTGCACCGCGCTCATCAAGCTGCTGGACGATCCGGACCTGTCGTCGGTCCAGCTGTGCCGGTGGGTGAAGGGGCCGGACTTTCCGACCGGCGGCCACGTGCTCAACTCGCCCACCGAGTTGAAGGAGATTTATCGCACGGGCTCCGGGTCCGTGCGCATCCGCGCCACGTGGGATCGTGGCCCCGTCTCGCGTGGCAGCAAGGTGTTATACGTCACCAGCGTGCCGTACGGCGTGAACAAGGCGCAGCTCGTCGAGCAGATTGGCGACGTCGTGCTCAGCCGCAAGATGCCGCACCTCGTGGACGTCAAGGACCTCTCCACGGACGATGTCCGGATCGAGCTGGAACTGAAGCGGGACGCCGACGAAAACCTCGTGATGGCGTACCTCTTCAAGCACACCTCGCTCCAGACCACGTTTGCCGTCAACATGACGTGCCTGGTGCCGACTGAGAACGCCGAGGTCGGCCGGCCCGAGCGGCTGGATCTGAAGCAGATGC
>CAZZGM010000102.1:0-9295 GCA_964653955.1 uncultured Bifidobacteriaceae bacterium
CCCGCTGCCGTTTGCGCGCGGCAACTCATCCAATCGCGTCGAAGCCAGTCCGGAAGAACGCGCGCGTGGGCGTGGTCCTGCCGAGACACCGGCGCCCGAAACGCCGCCGTCGGTCGAAACGCCAGAGCCTGTCCGCGACGCTGCCGCCGGAGAAGGGCTGTTGGCCAGGCGTGAGACCGAGCCGACGCCCCCACAACCACCTCCGGGCGGGCGCCTGGGCGATGCGCTGCGCAATCTGCAGCGTTACGTCGATCAGGAGTCGTTCGACAACCAGCGCGGTGGCACGCAGGAGTTCGGACCGGCCATCCAGTTCGACACCAAGGGCGTGGAGTTCGGGCCGTGGATCCGGCGTTTCATTGCGCAGGTGAAGCGGAACTGGTTCGTGCCTTATGCGGCCATGTCGCTGCGCGGCCGCGTGGTGATCACGTTCTACGTGCACAGGAACGGCGCGGTCACCGACGTGACGGTCATCGGGCCTTCGTCGGTGGACTCGTTCAACCTCGCGGCACGCAACGCGCTGCTGGCCTCCAATCCCACCGAGCCGCTGCCACCCGAGTACCCGGACGACCGCGCGTTTTTTACGGTGACCTTCTTCTACAACGAATCGCCGGACGGCCGGACGCCGCCGCGCGAGTAGCCGGCTCCCTCCATGCGGACGCTGCTGGCGGTGCTGGGGCCGACGGCCACCGGCAAGAGTGCGCTTGCCCTGACACTGGCCGAGCGCCTGAACGGCGAAATCATCAACTGCGACTCGACGGCCGTGTATCGCGGCTTCGATATCGGCACCGACAAGGTGCCGGTTGCCGAGCGTCGTGGCGTACCCCACCACCTGATTGACATCGTCGAGCCGACCGCCGATTACAACGCCGCGGATTTCGCGCGGGACGCGGCGGCGGCCGTGCACGACATCCTGGCCAGGGGACGCCTGCCGATTCTGGTGGGGGGCACCGGCTTCTACTACCGCGCGCTGACCCGCGGGTTGTTTCCAGGTCCCGGGAAGGATGACGCGCTGCGGCAACGTCTCGATGGCCTGGCGGGACGCTACGGACCCGAACGCCTGCACCGTCTGCTGCGGAGGGTCGATGCGCCGTCGGCCGCGCGGATTCTGCCGCGCGACCGCAAGCGGATCGTGCGCGCGCTGGAGGTGTACTTCCAGACCGGCAAACCGCTGACGGCGCATTTTGCCGACACCGTGTCCCCGCTCGAGCCCGACATTCAGGTGGTGGCCGTGGCTCTGCGTCTACCGGCGGACGCGCTGGCCGAGCGGCTCAGCCGGAGGGTCGACCAGCAGTTCGACGGCGGTCTGCTCGACGAGATGCGCGCGCTGCTGGCGGCGGGTGTCCCCGAAACGGCGCGCCCGTTCGGGGGGCTGGTCTATCGCCAGGCGCTGGAACACCTGCGCGGTGTGCGTGACGAAGGGGCCACGCGGGCGCTCATTGCACAGGAGAATCGTCGATACGCGCGGCGACAGTTGATCTGGTTCCGTAAAGAGCCTAACCTTTACTGGTTTGATGGCCCCGGCGAGTCGGCAGACGTTCAGGCCCATGTCTCGAGTTGGCTGACCGGACTGGGCCTGGTGCACGCCTAAGGAGCCTCGATGGGTGACACGAAAAGCGGCGCCCCGAACATCCAGGACGTCTTCCTCAATTACGCGCGCCGGGAAAAACTGGCTGTCGTCGTACATCTGCTCGACGGCCGGGAACTCGAGGCGAAAATCAAGAACTTCGACCGGTTCTCGGTGGTCTGCGAGCACAACGGTATGGACCACCTGGTGTTCAAGCACGCCATTGCGACGATTCGCACGCCTCGCAGCGTGCCGAACTACTTCTCGTCGCACCATCCCTGAGCGCGCGTGTTCCGTCGCGTTGTCGTTGTCGTGCTCGACAGCGTGGGTGCGGGGGAACTGCCCGACGCGCCCGCGTACGGTGACGAGGGGAGCCACACGCTCGGGCACATTGCCGAACAGGCGCCGCTTCACATTCCCATGCTGACTCGCCTCGGGCTGGGGTGTGCCGTCGCCCTGCGCGGCGTCGCGTGTCCATCCGAACCGGCCGGTGCGTTTGGCCTGATGGCCGAACGTTCGCCCGGCAAGGACTCGGTGACCGGGCACTGGGAGCTGATGGGGTTGGTACTCGACACGCCCTTCCCGACATTTCCCGCGGGATTTCCAGACGAGGTGATTGCCGCATTCGAGCAGCGCATCGGCCGGCGCGTGCTGGGGAACGTCGTGGCGTCGGGGACGGCCATCATCGACGAGCTCGGCCCGGTGCACCTCGAATCGGGCCGGCCCATCGTCTACACGTCGGCGGACAGCGTGTTCCAGATTGCCGCGCACGAAGACGTCGTGCCGCTGGCGACGCTGTATGAATGGTGCGAAGCGGCCTACGAGCTGACGGTCGAGGGCATGGGCGTGGGGCGCGTCATCGCGCGGCCCTTCGTGGGCGCGGTCGGGCAGTTCACGCGGACGGCCAACCGGCACGACTACGCGATGCCGCCGACCGGAGAAACACTGCTCGACCGTCTCGAGGCCGCCGGGCATCACGTGACGGCCATTGGCAAAATCAACGACCTGTTTGCGGGCCGGGGCATCCGCGAGGCGTTTCCCACACCCAGCGATGCGCACGGTATGGACGTGCTCGAACAGCGGCTCGACGTACAGGCCGATGGTCTGCTGTTCGTGAACCTGGTGGACTTCGATACGCTGTACGGGCACCGGAACGATGTGGCGGGGTATGCCAGTAACCTCGAACGGTTCGACGCGCGTCTGGCGCGGTTGCTGCCGCGGCTGCGGCCCGATGATCTGCTGGTGGTGACGGCCGACCACGGCAACGATCCGGCCACGCCCAGCACCGACCACTCACGCGAGTACGTGCCGCTGCTGCTGGCGGGCGAACGGGTGCGGGCAGGTGTGTCCGTGGGCACACGGACGACGTTTGCCGATCTGGGACAGACGCTGGCCGAGGTATTTGGCGTGGGGGCGCTCGCCCACGGAACGAGCTTTCTGCGGGAGATCGTGTGACGATTCGTGAACATCTGGAGCAGCGCGAGGCCGAGGTTCTGGCCCCGCAGGCCGCGCTCAGCCGGCGCAGTCGCGGCCGCCTTCGTCCGGAGGACGAGGACCCGGTGCGACCCGCCTTTCAGCGGGACCGGGACCGCGTCCTCCACACCAAGGCTTTCCGCCGGCTCAAACACAAGACCCAGGTCTTTTTTTCGCCCCGGGGCGATCACTACCGCACCAGGCTCACGCACACACTCGAGGTGTCGCAGATTGCCCGCACCATTGCCAAGGTGCTCCGGCTGAACGAAGAGCTGACCGAGGCCATTGCCCTGGGGCACGACCTGGGGCACACGCCGTTCGGGCACGCCGGCGAGCGCGTCCTCAGCCGGATCGTACCGGGCGGCTTCAATCACTACGAGCAGAGCCTCCGCATTGTCGACGTGCTCGAAAACGATCGCCGTGGTCTCAATCTCACCTGGGAAGTGCGGGACGGGATTGCGCGGCACTCAAAAGGCAAGAACGGTCTTCCGGTCGGCGCGCCGCCCGAACACCGCGCCAGCACCATCGAGGGCCAGGTGGCCCGCGTGGCCGACATCGTCGCGTATGTGAACCACGACATCGATGATGCGATTCGGGCCGGGATTCTGAACGAGGCCATGCTGCCGGCAGACGCGGTGGCGACACTGGGGCGCAGTCCGTCCGAGCGGATCGGCCGGCTGGTTAGCAACGTGGTCGAGCAGACGCTGGCCGGCGGGCTGACCGAAATTCGCATGAGCCAGGACGTGCTCGAGGCGATGCTGGCGCTCCGCGCCTTCATGTTCGAGGCCGTCTATGAGAACCATGTGGCCACGGCCGAGTTCAGCAAGGCCGACGGTATCCTCGGAGGGCTGTGGGAGAAGGTCCGGGCCCGGCCCGAGGCCTTCCTCGATGTCCGGACCATCGAAGCCGAGGGGCTGGACCGCGCCGCGCAGGACTTTCTGGCCGGGATGACCGACCGCTATGCCGTTAACCTGTTCGAGCAGTTGTACATCCCGAAGCCCTGGGTCACGGTGACCGACGGCCCCCGCATGGTATAATCGCGGTTTTGATGCGGCTGGATCTTTCGCACATTCGGCAGCCGGAAACGGCGTTCCTGCGCCAGTACGAGCCGTCGGCCTTTGCGGAGGATGACGAGGACTACCGGGTCGTGGCCCCCGTGTCTCTGGGGTTCACGGTTCACAAGGATCACGATCGGTTCCGTCTGGTGGGCTCGGTGTCGACCACGCTGGAGCTGGCGTGCAGCCGGTGCCTCGAGCCGTTTGCGCTCCCGATACAAGCCCCGTTCGACCTGCGGTATCTGCCGCAGGGGATGAGCGCGGACGCTGGTGGCGGCGACGCAGACGAGGCGGAACTGAACGACGACGATGTGTCCGCCACGTTTTATCGAGACGAAGAAATCGATCTGGCGGCGCTCCTGCGCGAGCAGTTCTACCTGGCGCTGCCAATGAAGCCGCTTTGTGAGCCGGCCTGCAAGGGGTTGTGCTCGCAGTGTGGCGTGAACCTGAACGTGGAGACCTGTGAGTGCCGCTCCACGTGGGACGATCCGCGCCTGGCCGGGTTGAAGGCGCTCATCACCGAACGAAAGCACGACGATGCCTAATCCAAAACGTCGCCACTCGAAGACTCGCGGCCGGAAGCGCCGCACCCATGATGCTCTGACGGCCGCAACGGCCGGGCGGTGCCCGCAGTGCAGCGAGCCGAAGGCCGCGCACCGCGTGTGCGCCTACTGCGGCTACTATCGGGCCCGCCAGGTGCGGCCCGTCGACGAAGAGTAAGCTCCTCGACACGCCATGCGCATTGCGGTCGACGCCATGGGCGGCGATCATGCGCCCGGGCGTCCGGTGGATGGCGCTCTGGCCGCCGCCCGTTATCTGGGCGTGGGCGTCGACCTGATCGGGCAGACCGACCGCGTGCAGGCCGAGTTGTCGCGGCATCCCGACTGGCGATCGCTGGGAGTGGCCGTGGTCGATGCGCCAGACGTCGTGGAGATGCACGAGTCGGCGGCGCAGGCGCTCAGGCGCAAGCCGCGGTCATCGGTCATGGTGGCGGCGGCCCGGGTCCGTGACGGGGCGGCGTCGGCGCTGGTGACCGTGGGCCACACCGGGGCCGCCGTGGTGGCCGCGCATGCGGTGCTGGGAATGCTCGATGGCGTGGACCGCCCGGCGCTGGCGCCGGTGGTGCCGACGGCGCGCGGGGCGGCCGTACTGCTCGACGCCGGTGCGACGGTGGAGTGCAAGCCGCAGCACCTGCTCCAGTTCGGCCTGATGGGCGCGGCCTACGCGCGTGTGGCGCTCGAACTCCGGCAGCCGCGCGTGGGATTGCTCTCGATAGGCGAGGAGGCCAGCAAGGGGAACGACCTGACGCGCGAGGCCCATCGCCTGTTGCGCCAGGCCCCTCTGCAATTTGTCGGGAACGTGGAAGCGCGCGGCATCTTCGCGGGCGAAGCGGACGTCATCGTGGCCGACGGGTTCACGGGTAATGTCGCGCTGAAGCTGTGCGAGGGGGTGGTCGAAATGGTCGAAGGACTGCTGCGGGAAGAACTGCAGAGCACGTTTTCGAGCCAGATGGGCTACCTGCTGTCGCGGCGCGCGTTCCGGCGGTTCCGGCGGCGGGTGGACTACTCGGAATACGGCGGGGCACCGCTGCTGGGGACCACCGGCGTGGTGGTGGTCGGGCACGGGCGTTCGTCGGTGAAGGCCATCCGCAACGCCGTGGCACAGGCCGCGCGTCTGGTGCGGGCCGGAGGCTGGACCCGGATGAAGGAAGACATGCGAGCAGGACGAGGCGAATCAGCGTGATTGCATGCATCTTTCCCGGACAGGGATCACAGGCCGTGGGCATGGGGCAGGAGATGGCCCGGCAGTTTCCCGTGGCCCGCGAGACGTTCGACGAAGCCGACGGTGCTCTTGGCGAGTCGTTGAGCCGCGTCATCTTTGACGGACCGGCCGAGCACCTCACCCTTACCGAATACACACAGCCGGCCATCCTGGCCACCAGCATTGCCGTGTGGCGCGTGCTGGCCGAGCGCGGCCTCGAACCCGCCTTCGTGGCGGGTCACAGCCTGGGCGAATATTCGGCGCACGTGGCGGCCGGGACGCTCGAGTTCGCGGATGCCGTGCGGCTGGTGCGCAACCGCGGCCGCTACATGCAGGAAGCCGTACCCGTGGGCACGGGCGCCATGGCGGCCATCCTCGGTCTCGACGAAGCCGCCGTGCTGCAGGCGTGCGCGGAAGGTGCCGAAGGCGAGGTGGTGAGCCCCGCCAACCTGAATGGCGCCGGGCAGATTGTCATTGCCGGTGCGAGCGCGGCCGTCCAGCGGGCGGGCGAACGCGCGAAAGCGCTCGGCGCGCGCCGTGTCATTCCGCTGAAGGTGAGCGCCCCTTTCCATTGCGCCCTCATGGTGCCGGCGCGCGATCGCCTGGCTCCCGAACTGCACGCCGTTCCGGCCCGTCACCCCCGCATTCCCGTCATTGCCAACGTCGACGCGGCACCCCGCACCACGGGCGCGGCGGCGGTGGAAGCACTGGTCCAGCAGGTGTCGAGTCCGGTGCGCTGGGAAGACACCGTCAGACGTCTGGCCGCGGACGGGGTGACGACGTTCATCGAAGTGGGCCCGGGGACCGTGTTGTCTGGCCTGGTGAAGAAGATCGTTCGTGACGCCCAGGTGGTGAGCGTGCAGGCGCCTGGCGACCTGGCGGCGGTCGACGCCTCGCTGGCGGAGCGGCAGCCGGCGGGCGGGAGGATGGCGTGACGTCGTTGAGCGGGCGGATTGCCATTGTCACCGGTGCCTCACGAGGCATTGGCCGTGCGATTGCCGAGCAGCTCGGCGCGGCCGGTGCCGTCGTGGTGTGTGTCGCGCGCCCCGGGAATGCCGATGCCACCGCCGAGGCCATCGTGTCGGCTGGCGGGCGGGGGGAAGCGCTGGGCGCGGATGTGACCGATGCGTCGGCCGTGGAGTCCACCGTGGCCGGCGTCCTGGAGCGTCACGGACGCATCGACATCCTGGTGAACAACGCCGGGATCGCGCGCGATCAGCTGATGCTGCGCCTGAAGCGCGCCGACTGGGACGAGGTGCTGGCCACCAACCTGACGGCAGCGTTCGCCTGGTCGCAGGCCGTGCTGAAGCCGATGGTGCGCCAGCGATCCGGACGCATTGTCGCCATCGGTTCGGTGGTCGGACAGATGGGCAATGCCGGGCAGGCGAACTACGCGGCCTCGAAGGCCGGCCTCATCGGCTTCTGCAAATCGCTGGCGCGCGAGGTGGCTTCGCGCAACATCACCGTGAACGTGGTGGCCCCTGGACTGATTGGTACCGACATGACGCGGGCCATTACCGAGGACGCCAAGGCCGACTGGGCGGCACAGATTCCGATGGGGCGCATGGGCACCCCTGAGGACGTGGCCGCTGCTGTCCGGTTTCTCGCATCGGACGAGGCGTCGTATATTACTGGGCAGGTTCTCGCCGTGAACGGCGGGATGTACATGTGAGCAGGCACGTCCGGCATCCGGACGTTGTCAAGGGAGGAAGACTGTGGCCGTTGCCGACAAGGTAAAGAGCATCATCGTGGAGCAGCTGGGCGTCGACGAGGAAGAGGTGACGCCAGATGCCTCGTTCGTCGAGGACCTGGGCGCCGACTCGCTCGACACCGTCGAGCTCGTGATGGCGTTCGAGGAAGAGTTCGGCATCGAGATCCCTGACGAGGAGGCGGAGAAGATCACGCGCGTCAAGGAGGCGGTTCAGTACATCGAGTCGCACACCAAGAAGAAGTAGGTGTGCGCGCGCCGTTGTGGCGCGACGGAGGCATTTTGAGCAGGCGGGTTGTGGTAACGGGCGTCGGGCTGGTGTCCTCATTGGGCATCGGCACCGAGGCCACCTGGAACGGCTTGCTGGAGGGCCGGAGCGGGGCGGGGCCGATTACCAAGTTCGACGCATCCGCGTTCAGCACGCGGTTTGCGGCCGAGGTGAAAGGCTTCGACCCGCTGGCGTTCATCGACAAGAAAGACGTCAAGAAGATGGACGTCTTCATCCAGTATGCGGTGGCGGCGTCGCAATTCGCGATGGACGACTCGGGTCTCGTGATTTCGCCCGAGAACGCATCGCGGGTCGGCGTCTACATTGCGTCGGGCATTGGCGGGTTTACCACCATCGAGCGCGAACATCGTGCGTTTCTCGAGGGTGGTCCGCGTCGCATTTCTCCGTTCTTCATCCCTTCGGCCATCATCAATCTGGCGTCGGGGCAGGTGTCCATCCGGTTCGGTGCCAAGGGGCCGAACTCGGCCACCTGCACGGCGTGCACGGCGTCGGCCCATGCGCTGGGCGATGCCTTTGAAATCATCAAACGCGGTGCCGCCGATGCCATGATTGCCGGCGGATCGGAAGCGGCGGTGTGCGCGATGGGCGTGGGTGGCTTTGCCGCCATGCGCGCGCTCTCGCAGCGCAACGATGAACCGCAGCGCGCCAGCCGTCCGTTCGACAAGGACCGCGATGGCTTCGTGCTTGGCGAGGGAGCCGGCGTGCTGATCCTCGAAGAGTACGAACACGCCCGCCGCCGCGGCGCATATATCTACGCGGAGATGGTGGGCTATGGCATGTCAGGCGACGCCTTCCATATGACCGGACAGCCCGAGGACGGTGACGGCGCGTATCGCGTGATGCGCGCGGCGCTCGAATCGGCTGGCGTGGAGCCCGGCGTGGTGGACTACATCAACGCCCACGGCACGTCCACGCCCATCAACGACCCTACCGAGACGCTGGCCGTCAAGCGGGTGTTCGGCGACCATGCCCGAACACTGGCGATGTCGTCCACCAAGTCCATGACCGGGCACCTGCTGGGCGCGGCCGGCGGCCTCGAGGCCGGCATCACGGCCCTCGTCGTCCGGCACCAGATGTTGCCGCCGACCATCAACCTCGACGAGCCGGGTGACGGGTGCGATCTCGATTACGTGCCCAACGTTGCCCGCCCCGCCAGGGTGCGCTACGCGTTGTCGAACTCGTTCGGGTTCGGCGGCACGAACGGCTCGTTGTTGTTCAAGCAACTCGAGTCGTAACCGTCAGCCACGTGCCCGGGGCCGGTCTGCCTCGGGGCCGGGCGCCGTGCGGGCCGCCGCGTGCCCGATGTCAGAGGTCAGAACCGAGAACCATGAAAATAGCCGTCTGTATCAAACAAGTTCCGACACGAGAGTGGCAGCCCCGCCTGAACGAAGGCGGCACCTGGATTCGTGAGCAGGATGCCAGCTACGAGATGAACGAGCCTGACG
>CAZZGM010000103.1:0-9283 GCA_964653955.1 uncultured Bifidobacteriaceae bacterium
CGTTTCGATCAGGGGCCACCGAATGCCGCCGTGGCCGTGGCGGCGGTGAAAGGCTGGAACCTCGCGCAGTTGAATCTTCTGGGCAGCCTCACCGGCCGGACGCCGCTGCGTCAGGGATCCGACTCGGTGTTCCTGCCGCGCGAAGCACGACTGCTCGGTGTCGTCGTGCGTGACGGGCAGCTGACGCAGATCCAGGTACGCTCGCGTGCGAATGCCGAGCTGCCGACCGATGGGACCACCACGTCCTCGGTGGTGCTGGCCAGCCCCGCATCGGCTGGATCGCTTCAGACCATCAGCGTGCAGAACGCCCAGGATCGCGACGTGACGACCACGCTGGGGTTGAACCTCGCCGTTGGCGGATCGGTGGTGACCATCGATGTGCCCATCAGGTTCAAGTCGAAAGCTACGACCCCCCGGCTGCAGGAAGTGATCAAGTTTGGTGAACCGGGCCCGGCGCCGGAACTCGTGCGGCACCTGGAAGCCAACCGGCTGCACTACAGCCGCGCCGTGTTCTCGCGTCTCGATGAGGCCACGGTGGCCGCCATCCTCGCGCAGTTTACCTACAAGGGGCTTCCGCTTGGCCGCGTGGTGAACCCGAAGCCGATTGCGACCACCGCCAACTTCCTGGTGTTCAAGGTCAACGTGCCGCTCAGAGGGGATGTCGACGAGGGCGTGTTCGCGGACGAGCAGCGCGAGTTCAGGGAGTTTCTCCAGTCGCGCGGCCTCGACGCGCCGGCACCGCAGTCGCAGATTGTGCCGCTGCCGTCAGAAGGCGTGTTTGCGGAAGCCGTGCTCGGCCGCTTCAATTCGGCCGAGACGCTCGACATCACACGCTTCTTCAACTGGCAGGACTCGCCCATTCCGATCGAGCCTCCGGACATCGCGCCCATGACCGCGGCCAGCCGCGCCGAGGCCGAGGCGCTGCGGCCTGGCCAGCTTGGCGCATCGGTCTTGTCCATCCAGCAGCCGACGGCCCTGCCGGCTGCGGCGGGTGTCGGGCCGATTCTCCAGGCGGCGCAGGCCGCCAATCTGTTCCGCGACATGAGCGGCATGGAGCAGACCGCCGCGCTCGCACAGTCGGCGGTGCAGCTGAGTGGCGCCGGCGCGACGTCTGCTGGCGACCTTGCCGCGCAGAACCTGAAGACGACCATGACCCAGAACACGGCGCGCATGAAGATTGCCGCCGACATGCTCGGCTCCATTTACCAGGCCAAGGCGGGGACGCTCTCGGGGAAGGGCGGGCAGCTGAACGAAGCGAGCAAGGCCGACGAGCAACAGAACAAGGCGTCGTCTCAGGCGCCGGCCGCGGCACCCGCCTCCGGCACGACACCCGGAAGCGCGCAGGCAGCCGCTGGATCCGCGCCGGGGCAACCGGCTCCGCCGCCTTCGCTGGCGGCCGAAGTCATCAGGCAGCAGACCGGCGCCGACCTCGCGACGGCAGCCGAACAACTGGCCAACACGGCAACCGCGCCACAGCCTGTGCCCGCGGCGGCGGCGACACAACCGCGCGGGGCGGCCACGCCGGCCACGACAGGTACGTCGGGCTCATCCGGTACATCGGGGGGCAGCACCCCGGCGGCGAGTGGTACCACGCCAACGCCGCCGGTTCTGGCGAGCCCCGTCGAATTCCATCTGCTCGTGCACTTCCAGCGCTCGGGCGACGCGGCAGTCGACGGACTCACCACGGTCCTGGTGGCCGAGCAGGAGGACGGGGACACGATTGGCATCAGGGCCGGGTTCGGGCCGCCGTTTCTGATCGTTCCTTTCAAGACGGAGAAGCGTCAGGTGGTGGTGACCATCATGTCGACCACTCTCAAGGGCGCCGCACTGCGTGCCAGGAAGACCATTGCGCTGCCACCTCTTCCTCTTCCCGTCGCCGTTGCCGCCATGCCGGTGGTTCGCGAGCGCACGTTCATGGTGGGGGCCGTCGGTCCCGCGGAGCCAAACCTCGTGGACCTCGAACTGAAGGCGCTGGCGGCCGGCATCAGCCTGACGCATCGCGTGGGCGAACCGCAGTTCGACGTGGTGGCGGGAGTGGGCTTCAAGGCCACCGTGCGTCATCTCACGGGTGAGTTTGCCCTGACGGCGGTATTGGGATCGCCCGTATGATCGTCGTGGCACCGCTGGTGCGCGCTTCGGCGAAGCGGCGCGGTGCACGGAGAGCATGCGGGTGGCGGACGAACACGAGCTGGAACAGCACGAGCCGGAAAAACACAAGGTCGTCAAGGTTCGATACGAGTTGCAGCGGCGTACGCTCGCGGTGCGGCGCACCAGTCGGTTGACGCCGCACATGCTGCGCATCACGCTCGGCGGCGACGCCCTCGAGGGATTCACGAGTCCCTCGGCCGACGATCACGTGAAGCTGTTCGCCCCAGGCCCCTCGGGGCCGGAAGGCCGCGATTACACGGTGCGATACCACGATGCGGAAGCACGGGAGCTGACGCTCGATTTCGCGCTGCACGACGCCGGACCGGCAACGGACTGGGCACGACAGGCGGTGCCGGGACAGACCATCGAGATTGCCGGGCCTCGCGGATCGACATTGCTTCCCACGGACTTCGACTGGTGGCTGCTCATCGGCGACGAAACGGCGCTGCCGGCCATCGGCCGGCGTATCGAGGAGCTTCCGCCGGGCACTTCAGTCACCAGCCTTGTCGCCGTCCCGAGTCCCGAGGACGAACAGCCGTTCGACACGCGGGCCAACCACCGCGCGCTGTGGATCCATCGTCCGCTCGATCGTGCGGATGATCCGTCCCTCTTCCTGTCCGTGTTGGATGAACAGGTGCCGGCGCACGGGGATGGCTTCATCTGGATTGCCGGCGAGACCGGCGTGGCGCGTGTGCTTCGCCGCCACGTGCTCGAGGTGCTGCGGCACCCGCTGCCGTGGACGAAGGTGGCCGGCTACTGGATGCGTGGGAAAGCCGACGCGCGGCAGAAGTTCGAGTAGTCGTGTCTTATTCCGCGCGTAGCGCCGCACGATGCCCATCCTCGGTCACACATTCATTGGCGTTGTCGTTGCGCGAGAAATCGGCCCCGACGCGCTCGCATCCACCAGGACGGCCGGTCCGTGGACGCGCGCGTTGTGGGTGCCGGCCATCGTCACCCTGTCGTATCTGCCCGATGTGTTGACGCAGTGCGGCATCTGGCTGCAGTGGCCGTGGGCGAGGGCCGCCGGACACTCCGTACTGGTCGCGTGCGTCCTCGGCGCGGTGATCGGCGGCATCTGGAGCCGGCTGACGATGCTGCCGTTCGGCAGGCTGGCTGCACTTGCCACGGGTGTCATCGCGCTCCACGATGTGGTGGATCTGTTTCAGGATGCCGAACGCACGCCGTTCTGGCCGTTCTCGATGCGGCCTGCCGGTGTCGATTGGCTGATGTTCACCGACCGGCTCGTCGGTGAACTCGCCGTGTTCGGCGTACCGTTTGCCGCCTATCTGGTGTGGCAGCGCGTGAGACGACGTTCAGTTGTGTCCGAGCCGTCTTCGTCCGCCGGACGCTGGGTGACGGGCGCCTTTGTCTGTGCGGTTCTGGTTGTCAGTCTGGGTATCGTTCATCTGCGGCAGGAGCGTCAGACGCAGATGGATCGTGCCGAGGCGTTGTTGCGGTCCGGACGCCTGGAGGAGGCTCTGGCGACCATCGATGCGGCAGAGCAGTGGCCCTCGTCTCCCGGACGCGGCGATTTGCTGCGCGGTCGGGTGTACGTGCGAATGGGGCGAGACGACCAGGCCGAAGCCGTCTTCCTCCGCGCTCATGACAGAGCCCCGAACACGTTCTGGCCAACGGCGGTACTGGCAGAGTTTTATGCGTCGCGGGGGCCGATCGAGACGCGCCGCGCGCGCTCCGCACCGTACATCGAAACACTGCGCGCGAGATTTTCTGGATGGGAAGCGTTCGGCCGCGTCATGGAGCGCATCGAGCAGCACCTGAACGACAGCAATCGGTGAGATCTGCCCGGGACGTCGCTACCAGCGCCACAAATGACAACGGCCGCCGGCGGGAGTCCGCCAGCGGCCGTGTCGCGCACATGAGTGCGCACTGCCTGGCTATCTTGTCCGTCTCTCGTATCCGGGCCTAGCTGGTCATCCGGCGGAACGCGCCAACACCCGCGAGTGCCAGGCCCAGCAGTGTGGCCGTGACGCCACCGTCGGGTACGGCATTCCTGTTCAACTGCACGTTGTCGATGACCGTGCCGTACGAGTCCGATGTGCCGGTGCCACTGAACGACAGCCTGTAGGTCCCGGGGGCCATGGTGATGTTGAACACGTACGAAGTCAGGGCCGTGGATGCCGGGGGAGGAGCCATGAACGACAGCAGGTTGCCGAATGCCAGACTGAAGCCCTGACTCGAGGCGTCTACCCCTGCCCTCAGTGCCGCCAGGAACGACAACTGATAGGTGCCGGCCTGTGTGATTGTCACGTCCTGCGAGACGGTCGCGTTACCCGTGGAGTCGAGCTCCAGGACATTGGCGCCATGAAATCCGGTGACGCCATAGATGTCACCAAGACCGATCTCGATGGGATTGCCCCCACCGCTGGTCCACCCGGTGATCTCGTCGTAGAGGCCCCAGCTCGACTGCCCCGGACTCTCGAAGCTTCCGTTGACGATGAGGTTCGCATCGCTCCTGTCAGCTGACCCCAGGATGAACGCAACCAGAAACAACGGCAGGAGAAGTTTCTTCATGCCCGGCGATATTGCAAACGCCCGGCCATCCAGCTGCGCGGTCGCAGCGCGAGCGTCGTGTTCGTGTAAGTAACCATGTCACCGGCACTTGTGGTTGTTCATCACGACGGTTCATCTCACCAACGGTTCCGGTGCCTCGATCGAATCGTCAAGTTTTCCGACAACGTGTCGTCTGTGGCGAGGCCCAACCGGTGCGCACAATCAGTGAAGGCACGCGATTGATGCGTCGCTCGATCGGCACAGCATGCGATCGCGGTGTTTGTCGGAAAACCTTACACTTTCTCGGCATTTCGACCATCGATCGTTCTGGTATAGTCGACCGTGCCCCCGCTGGAGATCAGTGATGGCCGAAGGTCTCGTGTTTCGCGGCGGCGCGTTGGTCTGTGCGGCGCTGCTCGTCTGGGGCTGTAACAATCGGGACGACAAGGTCCGGCACTTCGAGCGCGGAAATGAGTACGCCGCGGAAAACCGCGACGAGTTCGCACTGGTGGAATACTCGCGCGCCATCCAGCTCGATCCCCAGTATGGCGACGCGCACCTCGAGCTCGCCAAGACATACGAACGTATGAACAACATGCGCGCGGCCCTTCCGCAGTACGTGCGGGCCGCAGACGCATTACCCGACAATCGCGATCTCCAGATCAAGGCCGGCCAGGTGCTGCTGCTCTCGGGCCGTTTCGACGACGCAAGAGGACGGGCGGCGGCGCTGCTCGGGCGGAACGAGAACGACGTCGAGGCGCTGCTCCTGCACGCCAACGCGCTTGCCGCGTTGCGGGATCCCGAAGGTGCCGTTGCGCAGATCGAGGAAGCGCTCGAGATCGATCCGGACAGCAGCGAAGCGTTCGTCACGCTCGGTGCCGTGCACATGCAGAGCGGCCAGGCGAAGGAGGCCGAAACCGCGTTCCGGCGCGCCATCACCCTCGCGCCATCGTCGCTCGAACCCAGGCTGGCGCTGGCGAACTTCTTCTGGTCGGCCAACCGGCTCCCCGAGGCCGAGTCCCTGCTCCGTGAAGCGCTGGCCGCCGATCCACAGCACGTCCTCGCCAACCGGATGCTGGGCGTCCTCTATCTGGCCACGCGTCGCGTGAACGAGGCCGAAGCGCCGCTGAAAGCCGTGGCGGACATGTCGGGGACGCCGTCGGCACAGATCCAGCTGGCCGACTACTACGCCAGCGCCGGCCGGGCCGACGAAGCCGTCGCGTTGCTGACGCCGCTCTCGTCACAGCGATCCACGTTCGTGGACGCCGACGTACGGCTGGCGGCTATCGACTACGAGGCGGGCCGCACGGCCGAGGCGCACGAGCGGCTCGACGGCATCCTCGCGCGTGTGCCGAACAACGCGGCGGTCCTGGTGACGAAGGCGCAGTGGCTGATGGAGGAGAACCGGCTCGACGAGTCTCTCGATCGGGCACGAGCCGCGGTGGTGGCCGATCCGCAGTCGGCCGCAGCCCAGTTCGCGCTCGCGGCCATTCACGCTCGCAGGGGCGAGGTGTCCGAGGCCAGCCGCGCCTACACGGAAGTGCTGCGCATCAACCCGCGTGCCGTGCCGGCCCAGGTGCAGCTGTCACGTCTGAGTCTCACGACCGGCGATCGCGCCGGCGCCGTGCAGTACGCCGAACGTGCGAAGCTGGCGGAACCGTCGAATCTCGATGCCCGTGTGGCGCTGGCCCGGAGTCTGGTTGCGGCGGGTAATCTGACGCGTGCCGAGACGGAGGTCGCGGCGCTGGTCGAAGCGGCTCCCGACGCCGCCGTCGTGCACATCGTCCGCGGCACGCTGCTGGCCCGGCGAAATGACACGGCCGCGGCCCGGGCGGCGTTCGAACGATCGCTGCAGCTGGCGCCTGGCTCCATCGATGCGCTGGGGGGGCTGACGTTCCTCGACCTGCAGTTGAAGAACTCAGCGGCGGCGGTGTCGAGACTCGAGGTGGAGGCCGCAAAGCAGCCGGCCAACGCGCCGCTGCTGGCGCTGCTGGCGCGGGCGCACCACGCCGCGGGCAATCCGGATGGCGCCGAGCAGGCGCTGCGGCGTGCGGTGACGGCCGATCCGCGATTCAATGCCGGCTACACGATGCTGGCAGAGTTCTACCGCCGCCAGGGGCGTGTCGATGAAGCGCTGGCTGAATTCCAGGGCATCGTCTCGCGCGATGGATCCGCAATTGGCGCGCGGACGATGGTCGGCATCCTGCTCGATACGCAGGGGCGGCGCGACGAGGCGGTGAAGGCGTACGAGGCCACCGTCAACAGCAGCACGAACGCACCGATTGCTGCCAACAACCTGGCGTTCATCTATGCCGAGCGCGGTCAGAATCTCGACGTCGCGCTGCAGCTGGCCACCACTGCGAAGCAGCGGCTGCCCGAGGATCCAAGCGTGGACGACACGCTGGGCTGGATCTACTATCGGCGAGGCCAGCCGCAGCAGGCCATTCCTTATCTGCAGGCCAGCCTGAAGGAGCAGCCGGATACGCCTGACGTGCTGTACCACCTCGGCATGGCCTATGCCGGCACCGGTGATCACGCACGCGCGCGCGAAACGCTCGAGCGTGCGCTGAAGCTCGACCCGAACGTCGGTGGCGAGGAGGCGCGGCGGACGCTCGCGACGCTGTCGACGCCGTAGCACGCCGGCCCCCGGGATTCTTCGAGATCCGTCTCTACGAGGCGGAGGTCTGGCCTTCGTACCCCTTCAGCCACGCAGCCCGATCGCGCCACAGGGTCTGCCAGCGGCTCACGCCTGGACGGCTCGAAACGCGCGCCAGTGCGGCGCGCAGGCCCGTGCCCGCCGCGAGGAAGAACAGGCCGAGCCATCTTGCCGCGCCATGCCAGTGCGTGCGCACGAGGCTGGCCTTGCCGCGATAGAGCAGCAGGCTCTTGTGCAGCGGTGTCTCCGAGCACTGACCCACTTCGTGCACGAGTTCGGCGGTCGGGCAGATGATGGGGCGATAACCACGGGCTCGGGCCCGCATTGCCAGGTCGACGTCCTCCCCGTACATGAAGTAGCGCTCGTCGAAGCCGCCGAGTTCGTCCCAGACGGCGTTCGGCACGAGCAGGAAGCAGCCGCTGATGACGCCGACCTCGCGGATCGAATCACGCTGCCAGCTGCCCAGCGACTCCGGATCGAGCCAGCGGTTCTTCGGAAACATCGTGGTGATGCCGAGCGCGAACATCGCCATGCTCCACAACGTTGGCTCGCCCCAGCACGACGATGGCTCCAGGGAGTTGTCCGGCCGCAGCGTCCGGCCGCCGTAAAGGCCGTGTCCCGGATGGCGTCGCGCGAAATCGACGATCTCATCGACCGTATGGCGCCGGAGCACGGTATCCGGATTGAGCAGCAGGACGAACTCGGCGTCCGAGTGGCGCACGCCGTGGTTCACCCCCGCGGCAAACCCGAGGTTGCGACCTGGCTCCAGCAGTTCCACGTCGGGAAACCTCGTCCGGATCTGCGTCACGGTGTCGTCCTTCGACGCGTTGTCCACCACGATGACCTGCTGACGGACGTCACGGCGGCCGTTGAACACGCTCTCGAGACACGCACCGATGAAGGCGCCCGAGTTATAGGAAACGATCACAATCGCCACGTCTGCCGCCATGGTGTCCTTCCTCCTGTCTCACGTGTCTCGTTTCACGCGGACATGACACGCCGCAAACGTTCCCGCACGCGCCGCAGCCGCCGCCGCCAGCCATGGAACTGCCTGGCGTCGATGGGCGCCTCCTGCAGGAGCCTGGCATTCTTTTTGATGCTCGCCGACCAGTCGCTCAAGGTGCTTGCCCCATATGCATCGGCCGTGAGCGGCCTCAATCGCTGAAAGTCGGCATCGGTCCGATAGTGCGTATGGGGAGAGCGCGGATCGTCCATGTGATCTTCGAACAGGAACGGGTGGTAGAAGCCGTTGATCCAGCCGGCTCTGGCCAGCCGGATGCAATAGCCGGTGAAACTCTCGCCTTCCTGTAGCGGTCCGTGTTTCGTGATGCATGCCCGCTTCATCAGATAGCCACTTCCGGCCACCCACGCATTACGCATCACGGCATGTCCGCCCTCGAACCTCTCGAGTTTGCGCTGAACCAGCTCGTCGACGATGTCTTCATTCCGCAGACGAGAGCACCCGATGACTCCGAACTGCGGCACGGCATCGTGCGCCTCTCTCAGCGTCGTGCTCCAGCCCGGCGGGACGAGGCAGTCGTCATCGACCTTCCCGACGTAGGTCGCGTCCGTTTCCTGCCAGAACCAGTTCGTCGGTTTCCACAACTTCTCGTTGGTCTCCGAAAAGTGGATACGGCCGATGCGATCGTGTCCGCTGAAGGACCGCACGACGGATCTGGTGGCTTCGTCTGTCCCGTTGTGCCAGATCCACACGCGCGTTCGCGAATCGCAGCCGTTCAACAACGTGATCAGTGACAGGGCCGTGTACTCGGGCCTGTTGTGAGTAATCATCAGGATGTCTGTCAGTGTGTCCTGCATCGTGCACCCGATCGAATCGCGGTATGCCGGTTGTTACGGTTGGTGAGCCGCGAACCTACCGCGGCCCTGGTGGGCGCCCGGGAACAATGCGCAGTTCGGTGGGCGACGTTGGCCAGGTATCCGTGTATTCGTAAGCGCCGATGTCCCAGC
>CAZZGM010000104.1:0-2466 GCA_964653955.1 uncultured Bifidobacteriaceae bacterium
CCAGATCCTGCAGCGTGTCGTCGTCCAGCTTCCGCCTCGTGAACACGCCGGCGAAACGGCGACGACCATCGAACTGATCCGCTCGACCGAAGACGAAAAGCGCCAGCAGATCACCAACGCCGAACGTTTCCAGACCATGCGCAGCGACATGCCGGGGGGACCGGCAGTGCGCGGCGAAGCCATGCCGGCCAGTCTGCGCGCGCTGCAGCGCACCGCGCAGGCACGCGAAAATACGTTCGCCAGCCTGATGGAAGCCGTCAAGGAAGCGTCGCTCGGCGAAATCAGCCACGCCCTCTACTCGGTGGGCGGGCAGTACCGCCGCAACATGTGATCGCCGGAACTAGGGCGTCGAGAGTCGCGCAACCGTCGCGCGATACTCGGCGATGGCGTCAGCGAGCCAGCGAGCGAACGCTGCCGGATCGTCTGGGGCCTGCTGCACGTCGGCGAGGATCATGCGACGCGCACTGGCGGCGGCTGTGCGAAGGCTGTCTGTCACGGACGTGCTCACGTCGGCGGAGAACCGCCGCCGGGCCTCGGCAACGACAGACGCCTCTGGCTCAATCGAAAACGCCGACACCACCCGGGTCATGGCCATCCTGGCTGCCGCTGGTGACGCACCAGCGGCAACGGCTTCCAGCAGCGCCAGGGCACGCGCGACGATCGCGCGACGGCCCACGCGCGCGATCAGGATGGAGGACAGCCCACTGTCGCGGCCTTCGATGGTGCCATCGGCCCAGAGCACGCCGGTCAGTTCCAGCCTGTCGTCGAGGGATATCGGTGCCGCCTCTCCAGTGCCCGGCGGCGTGCCGGCCCTGAGCGTGAACACGTAACGTTCACCGGCGACCACGACAGGGCGGCCATCGAGGTGGCTGCGGATGCCGGAGAGCGATGGGCGTTCGCCTCGGTACGTCGCCACACCAAATGCCAGCGCGTCGGTCGACGACACGTTGCGAACGGTAATACGATAGCGCGCGGCCGGCGTCGCGATGGCTTCCACGTCTTCGACCTCGAGTCCCGCCGTCATGTTGACCACGGTGGGCGGATAGAGCGTGGCCGGTACAAACGGCTCGACCGACAACGTGATTGGCAGCACGCCGACCGATTGCAGACCGTCGACGCGAAGCAGATGACCGGAGCTGACGGTCACCGTCGCCACGGCCTGCTGCCGTTCCCGAGCCGACCCGCGCGACACAGAGACGTCGACACGAACGCTGCCATCGTCAAGGAGGACGGCCGTGCGGTCGAGGCTGTACACGGGCAGTTGGCCGTCCGGCGGGCCGGGGAAGACGCGGGGGAACACAGGTGTCCAGGAGTTCGACGGCGTTCGCGTGACGACCTCGCTCGAGACTCGACCGTCGGCGTAGGCAACACGCAGCACGACCGCGTCCGGCCCCTGCTGCCGGGCCACGGCGCTCGCTTCGACTCCGCACAGGACCAGCGCTGCCAGCAGCAACGCAGTCCGCGACGACAATCGCACGGCCTCGCGCATCTCTCATCCCCGGGGCAGCCCGGCGTCTCTCCCGAGCCAGCCGGCCCTCGTCGGGTCATTCTACGCCTGAGAACCGTTCCCGACGAGCTGAAGCCGCGGCGGCGGGCGCGGCCGGACGCATCGAGGCTGCCGCTTGACATGTTATAAAAATAACATTAGGTTATTTTCATAACGACATGCCGCCACCACTGCCGTCGAATCTCAGCCGCCGCGAACGCCAGATCATGGACATCCTCTACCGCCGCGGCCGCGCCACCGCCGCCGAGGTGATGGCGGACCTGCCGGGCGAGCCCAACTCCTCGACCGTGCGCACGCAACTGCGGGTGCTCGAGCGCAAGGGCTTCGTCCGTCACGAAGAAGCCGGACTCCGCTACGTCTACCTGCCGGCCGTGCCCCGGCACGCCGCCCGCAAGTCGGCGCTGCGCAACCTCGTCCAGACGTTTTTCGACGGCTCGGTCGAAAACGTCGTCGGCGCGCTGCTCGGCGGCGAGGGCGCGCGCGTCACCGACGAAGAACTCGATCGTATTGCCGCGCTGGTGGCGAAAGCCAGGAAGGATGGCTCGCGATGATCGACATGCTGGATCTTGCCGGCCGGGCGTCGCTGCTGCTCTCGATGGGACTGCTGCTCACGCTGCTCCTGCGGCGCCAGTCCGCGGCCTTCCGTCACTGGCTGCTGGCGACGACGGTGATGGCGGCCTTGATGCTGCCGCTCGCCGGGCTCGTGGCACCGGCGTGGCAGGGGCACTGGCCATGGCCAGTTTCCACCCGGAGCGCGAACCCGCCTGCGCCAACGGCCGCACCAGACCAGGGCCATGGCGTGCCGTCCACGACCACCGTGGAGACGTTTGCCGTAGCGGAGGGCACGTCCGCCGCCGATACGCGTCGCATCTCCCCTGCGGCCGCGCTCGCCGCAATATGGGCCGCCGGCACGACGGCTGGTGTGCTGTTCCTGCTGATCGGACTATGGCGGTTGCAGC
>CAZZGM010000104.1:2476-9261 GCA_964653955.1 uncultured Bifidobacteriaceae bacterium
GCGCGTCCGCGCCGACGCCAGGGAAGATGCCGGCGTGTGGCAAGACGAAGCGCGGGGCATCGGTGACCGCCTCGGCCTGCGGTATCCCGTACGCGTGCTGCACGGTTCACATCCGGCGCTCCTGATTGCGTGGGGCTGGCGCACCCCCACCATCCTGCTGCCATCGGGCGCCGAGACCTGGCATGACGATCGCCGCCGCGTCGTCCTCGCTCACGAACTCGCCCATCTCGCGCGCGGAGACTGGAATGCACAACTGGCCGCGGAGGTGCTGCGTGCCCTCTACTGGTTCAATCCGCTGACGTGGATCACCTGCCGGTGGCTGCGTCTCGAAAGCGAGTGTGCGTGTGACGATCACGTACTCGCCGAAGGCATCTCCGCACCGGACTACGCGACGCACCTGCTCGATCTCGCCCGCACCCTGCACGCCCATCGCCATCCGACGCTCCCGGCGCCGGCCATGGCCCGTCAAACCAGTCTCGAAGGGAGAGTCCGTGCCATGTTGAACCACACCCGCAACCGGCGCCCCGTTCATCTGTCCATCAAGACGGCCGTCGTGGCCACCAGCGCCTTCGTCACGCTGGCGGTTGCCGGCGCCCAGCCGGCCGTTGCGCCCGTCACCGGCACCATCGTGGATCCCTCCGGACGCATCCTGCCCGACGTGCAGGTGTCACTCGCCGATCGCGAATCGCAGGCGCGATTCGAAGTGCGCACCGACGCGACCGGCCGCTATGCGTTTGCCGCCGTACCGCTTGCCGAGTACACGCTCGAAGCCAGGCTCCCGGGATTCCAGCCGGCCGCTCAGCCCCTGCACGTAACCGGCGCGGCCGTGCGTGACGTCCGGATGGAAGTGGGCACGCTGGAAGAAACCATTACCGTGCGCCGGACGGACACCGCCGCGGATCCATCCGCGCTGGCGGCCCGGCGCGCCGATGCCCGCAAACAGTTCGACGAACTCGCGGCCCGCGGCACCGCACCCTGCCGGGCCTCGGGACCACCGGCCGTCGGCGGCAACATCCTCGCGCCGCGCAAGCTCGTACACGTCAGCGCTGCCTACCCCGACAACCTGCGCGACAGTGGCACGGGCGGCAGCGTGACGCTCAAGGCATTGATCGGCACGGACGGGACCATCCGCGATGTCACGGACATCCAGGGTCCACATCCAGATCTCGAAGCCGCCGCCGCCGACGCCGTGCGTCAGTGGCAGTTCAGCCCGACGTTCCTCAACTGCGAACCCATCGAAGTGCAGATGACAGTCACGACGAATTTCGTCGCACAGTAAAGCGACGAAATATGAAGACGTTGTGATGTGGTGATTTGGTGATCTGGTGATGTGGTGATCACCAGATCACCAGGTTTCAAGCGCCAGCAACAATATCGCTGTCTGCTGGGTCGTCCGGAAGTTGTCGTCCGACATCACCAGCACCGAGCGGCGGCCGTCCGGCAGGTCAGGACCGAACGCCAGTGCCTCGAAGTTGTCGAGATGCGCGAGCGAGGCGGGCAGGCGCGCAACGAGCGTGTTGAGGTCAAGCACCAGCGTCTTCTCGACGGCACGCGCCGGGTGGCCGGCAAGGCTCGGCACCGCGGACACATCCTCCGCCTCCGCAAGATCCGCCAGATAGATGCGGATGCTGTTGCCAATCAGCCCCGTGCCGGTGTTCACCAGACACGCACGCTCCAGGGCCAGCAACCGCGCGTCGTCCAGCGCCAGTAAATCCGTCAAACCATTCTCACCGTCGTCGCAAATGCCGTCGAACCCTGGCAGCGGAGTGGTGGCGTCGAGCGGATAGATCCACTGCCGACCCGCGCGCCATGCGTCGCCCTCGCGGCGGAACTCGATGAGCCGCCCCGGCCCGGCGGCGCCGTTGCTGAACGGCCGGCCGTTTCTGAGCGTGGCCGGCAGGTCCGCGTAGCGCGGGCGTTCGAGCCCCGCCATGAGGCGGCCATCCGGCATGGCAATGAGGCTTTCCATGCCCTGATTGCTGCGAATGCCGCCGCCATCGGGCCCCAGATTGAACATGGACGGCAACCAGTCGATGGCCACCACCGTGGCATCGCGGCGCATGCTCAGCAGCGCCGGTGCCCAGCGGCCCTCGGGCGGTGGATCCAGCACGCCGGGCAACTGATGCCCTTCTTCGGCCACCACGAACGTCCCGTCAGGCAGTGCGGCAATGGCTTCGAGATCGGCGCCGGACACGACGCGCGCGTCCATACCCGGAGCCGGGACGAGAGGAACGACCTCGATGGGTGTCATCGACAGACGACCTTCGTCGTAGCGGATGTCCAGCCACGCCACACGTGCCGCCTGCCGGTCGTCGATGACTGCCAGGTAGCGGCCGGTGGCCGCGTCCCGCACCAGGCCGGAGACGCTGCCGAAGTGGCGCGACCGATCCACGCCGGCAGTGATGGGCTGGGCGGGAAACGTGATGGCATCCACGAACTCCAGCGTGAGTCCGCGGGCCGGCGGCGCAGGTGTGCGCGCGACAGCGTCCGATGGCGCACGTCCGGCGCAGCCGCAGACCACGGCCACGGCCGCAGCAACGGCCCACGCGTGCCGCCCGAAAAGCGTGGCGCTCACTCTACGGGGGTGTCGCGCGCCGGTAGCGTGGCGACGAAGTCCTCGGCAAACCGGGTGCCGTATTCGTCCATCAGACGCAGGACGCGTTCGAACGACGGCGACTGGACGATGAGTCCGGCATGGTTGGGCTTGTCGAGACGCCACACCACTTCCGGTGCGTCGTAGGCACCAAGGTCGGGCCGCTCCTGCCGCGCCAGCGACACGAGGAGTCCGGCATAGTCGGCACGCGACGCGCGCACCTCGTAGGGCGCTTCACCGCCAGCCTTCTCCACCTTCGCCCACTCGGCCCAGAGGTTGACGCCGGTGGCGGCTTCCACCAGGTCGGCGACGTGGGCTCCGCCGACACGCGCGGACGTCTCGAGAAACACGAACCGTCCGTCGCGGCCGCGGATGTATTCGCTGTGCGACACGCCACGCAGCAGTCCGAGCGAGGTGAGTACGCGCCGGTTCAGGTCCAGCAGCTCGCGCTCCTCTTCGCTGCCACGGCGCATGAGCGTGGTGGTGAACACGCCGCCGCCATGCGACACGTCGAACGGCGGGACACCATACCGGCTGGCCACGGCCATCCGTACTTCCTTCTCATAGACGATGGAGTCGACGTGGAAGACGTCGCCGGCCACATACGACTCGAGCAGGTAGTAGGACGAGCGGTCGCCCAGTGCGTCGATGGCCTCCCACAACTCGTCTTCGTTTTCGATGCGGCGGATGCCAATCGCTCCCGCCTGCTGCCGCGGCTTGAGGAACCACGGCGGCGACACGCGCGCGGCGAACGCGCGCAGGCGATCTTCGTTGAGCACGTGAATGAACGCCGGCACCGGCAGTCCGTCGCTGGCGGCCTTCACGCGCATGGCCAGCTTGTCGCGGAAGTACCGGGTGGTGGTTTCGCCCATGCCGGGTACGCGCAGGTGTTCGCGCAGGGCCGCGGCCTTCTCCAGATCGAAGTCGTCCAGCGGCACGATGCGATCGATGACCACGCGGCGGGCCAGGTGGTTGATGCCGGCCACGAGGTCTTCCAGCCGCCACTGCTTGTCGATGTCGGGAACGTAGAACACGTCGTCCAGACACTCGCGCGGCCAGGCGGCGTCGCGCAGGCTCTCGGACGTCACCAGCAGCACCCGGCAACCGAGGCGGTGCGCCTCGCGAATGAAGGCGTGTCCCTTGAAATACGAAGCCAGACAGAGAATCGTCACGCGCCAGATTATGTGCGATCCACCGGGTGCTACCATGCGGGAGTGAACAAGATTCTTGCTCTCGTGCTGGTCCTGGTGCTGGCCGGTGCCGCCTGGTTCCTGGTGATGCGGGACCGCAGCGCGCCGACACCGGTGGAAACGTCCCCAGTGGCCGAAGCGCCGGTTGCCCAGCCGGAACCGTCGACAGCGCCGGCGCCCGCACCGGAGCCGGCACCCGCGGCTCCTGCTCCGCGCGCACCGGCACCACGGAAGACGGCACCCGAACCGGCCGCGCCAGCCGAGCCGGCGGCGCCGACAACAGCCACGCTGGTGCTCGAGACGGACGTGCCCGGCGCTTCGGTGTTCGTCAACCGCGAGTACGTGGGCACCACGCCGCTTCGCGCGGACGGCATCGAGCCGGGCAGCAAACAACTGCGGCTCTCCGTCGACGGATACGAAGGGATTGAACGAACGGTTGATCTGGTAGCCGGCAACAATCCGATGACGCTGCGATTCCGGGAGGTGCGCCTGAACACGCGTATCCCCGTCACCCACAAGCACGGCATGGGTTCGTGCGAAGGCACGCTCGTCGCCACCGTCGACGGCCTGGCCTACGAGACCACCAACAAGAACGACGCGTTCCGGCTGGACTTCGGCAACGTCGAAACGTTCGTCGTGGACTACATGGACAAGAACCTGCGCGTGAAGCAGCGGGGCGGCAAGACGTGGAACTTCACGGACAAGGTGGCCGACAACGCCGACGCGCTGTTCGTCTTCCACCGCGAAGTGGAAGCGGCGCGGAAGAAGCTGGCGGACGGTTACGCCGCCGTCAAGTAGCGCGCCGGTCAAGCGCGGTAAAATAGCCCAATGAAGCGCATCCTCCTTTTCGTGGCCACCAACCTGGCCATCATGCTGATGCTGTCGATCGTGCTCAGCATCCTGGGCATCGACGGCTACGGCGGTCTTCAGGGCCAGCTGCTCTTCTGCCTGGTCTGGGGCATGGGCGGCGCCTTTATCTCGCTCCAGATGTCCCGCTTCGTCGCCAAGCAGGCAATGGGCGTGCGGCTGGTGGACGGCCGCACCGGCAACGGCGACCTGGACTGGATGTACGCCACCATCCGGCAAATCACCGACCGCGCCGGGCTGCCGATGCCCGAGGTCGGCTTCTACGAATCACCCGAAGTCAACGCGTTTGCCACCGGTCCGAGCAAGAACCGCAGCCTCGTGGCCGTCTCGACCGGCCTGCTGCGGACGATGTCGCGCGACGAGGTGGAAGGTGTGCTCGCGCACGAAGTGGCACACATCGCCAATGGCGACATGGTGACGATGACGCTCATCCAGGGTGTCGTCAACGCGTTCGTGATGTTCTTCGCGCGTGTCATTGCCAGCGTCCTCCGCAACGCCGTGGACGAACGTATGTCGGGCCTCGTCTACTTCATGACGGTCATCGTCCTGCAGATTGTGCTGGGGATCTTCGGCAGCGTGATTGTCTGCTGGTTCTCCCGCGCACGTGAGTTCCGCGCCGATGCCGGCGCCGCCACGCTGGCCGGCCGCGGCAAGATGATTGCCGCGCTGCAGCGCCTCCAGCAGAACACCCGGGCCATCGAAACGGAACACCCCGCGCTGGCCACGCTGAAAATCTCGGGGACGCGCGGCTGGATGGCCCTGCTCTCCACGCACCCGCCGCTCGACGCGCGTATTGCCGCGTTGCAGCAGGCACACTGACACCGACGCACCACGCACGGGGACCCCGGCCATGCATACGACGCTGATTGCTCCGTCCGACCTGATGCCGCGCCTGGCCGACCCGCAGTGGGTGGTCGTGGACTGCCGCTTCGACCTGGCCAATCCGGCCGCGGGTGAGCAGGCCTATGTGGAAGGTCACATCCCAGGTGCGCGCTACGCGCACCTGGATCGCGATCTCTCCGGCGACAAGCTCGGCACCAACGGCCGCCATCCGCTGCCGTCCATCGACGAGATGACCGCGCGCTTCGGGGCCATGGGCATCGCTCCCGGCACGCAGGTGGTGGCTTACGACGCCGACTCGGGCATGTTTGCGGCACGGCTGTGGTGGATGCTTCGTTTCATGGGCCACGACGCCGTGGCCGTGCTCGACGGCGGCTTCGCGCGCTGGGTGGCCGAAGGCGGCGCCGTGCAGCCGGGACGCGTGACACCCACGCCCACCACGTTTGCCGCCAACCCTCGGACAGATCGCCGTTTGACGGTCGACCAGGTGGTGGCAGGCGGCGTGGGACTGCTGGTGGACGCACGCTCGCCCGAACGGTTCCGCGGCGAAAACGAAACCCTGGACCCGGTGGGCGGCCACATCCCGGGGGCACGCAACTACTTCTTCCAGCAGAACCTCACGGCCGGCAAGACGTTCAAACCCGCAGCGGAACTCCGCGAACAGTGGCTGACGCTGCTCGATGGACAGAGCCCGTCGGACGTGGTGATGTATTGCGGCTCCGGCGTCACGGCTTGCCACAACCTCCTGGCGCTCGAAGCCGCCGGCCTCCCCGGCGCCCGCATTTTCCCGGGGTCATGGAGCGAGTGGAGCGCCGATCGCTCCCGTCCCGTCGAAACCTAGCCAGTGCAGGCAACGCCTGCGCCCTTCTCGTCGTCCAATCCTTCTCGTAAGACGACTCACCTCGCGAGGAGCCCAAAGACGATGATGCTGAACCTCATTCTTGGCCTGGCCATGGTGGGCGGCCTTCAGGCCGCCGACACGACGGACCCGTGCGCGGACACCGGCTCGAGCGGCGACCGGCGCCAGCAGGTCTGCGACGTCCGCGAACACCGCCTTCCCGCCGGCGCACTTACCGTCGACGCCGGTCCCAACGGCGGCATCCGCGTGGAAGCGTGGGACGGACCCGACATCCTGGTGCGGGCGGCCGTGCGCGCCTGGGGCAACACGGAAGCCGAGGCACGCAGCCTGGCCGAGCAGGTGGAGGTTACAGCTGGCGCCAACCATGTCAGCGCCCGGGGGCCGTCCACGGGTAACCGCCAGCGGTGGACGGTGAGCTACCGTGTCCAGGTGCCGC
>CAZZGM010000105.1:0-9224 GCA_964653955.1 uncultured Bifidobacteriaceae bacterium
GGTCATGAGGGCCGCCAGGGCCATCACTTCCTCTTCGTAAACCTCGGGGCTGTAGCGGATGCCGCCCTTGACCGGCATCTTGTGGTGGCTGTGTTCGGCACGCCAGGCGTGGATGACCTCGATGGAACCGTCCTGGCGCCGCAGCGGGAAGTCGAAGCGGTAGACGCTGTTGCAGCAGCGAATCTGGTCCAGCAGGCCCTTCGGATAGGTGGTGAACCTGGCGGCTTCGTCGAACGACTGGTTCACTTCATCGAAGAAGTTGAGCATAAGGCAAATTAGAACACGGCTCGGTGGTCAGCGCGGCCGTACGTCGAGTACACTCATGCGCCTATGTCCCCATCTTCGGAGGAATTGCGACCGGCGCGACTCTGGCGCCAGATGACTCTCGACCAGCGCGTGTCGGCGTCGGCTTCGTTCTGGCAGGACGATCAGGCGGCGCTCGAGCAGGCCGAGGCGGTGGCGCTCATCGCCCGCCACATCAAGTTCCGGCCCAAGAGTGTGCTGACGCTCCCCGTCGAGAAGAAAGCGCGGCACCTGGCCTCGCTGGCGCAGGTGTCGGACCTGCTGGCCGCCCGCCTCCTCGTGTCGTATCACCTCGAGCACCAGCGGCCGATGATGGGCACCTTTCTCGATGGGCTCGGCATTGCCCACGAGGACGGCCTCATCAAGGACGAGGACCCGAAAACCCCGGATGCGGCCACGCTGGACCAGGCCGTCACCAGCCTGGCGGCGGCCTATCCGAAGAGCGACGTGGCGCGCTACTTCTGGACGCTGCTCTGGCAGGATCCCGAGATGTGGGGCGGCCTGCGCGGACGTCCCGAACTCGAAATCGGATAAGGGGACGCGGCGTGCCGCCGTTCGAACGTCATCTGTTCGTCTGCACCAACCAGCGGCCGGAGGGGCATCCTCGCGGCTGCTGCAGTCCCGACGGCAGCGACACCCTCCACAAGGCCTTCAAACGCGCGCTGGCCGAACGTGGCCTGCACCGCCGCATGCGCGCCAACCGCTCGGGCTGCCTCGACCAGTGCGAACACGGGCCGGTGGTGGTGGTCTATCCCGAGGCCGTCTGGTACGGCGGCGTCACCACGGCCGACGTGGACGAGATTGTCGATGCCCATCTCATCGGCGGTGAACCGGTGGCACGGTTGCGCCTGGCCGACACCTGCCTGAACAGCGCCACCTGTCCCCATCGTCCGCGCAGCTGAGTATGGAAGGGCTGTTTTCGGCCGACGCGCTCGTTGCTCTCGTCACCCTCACGGTGCTGGAGATCGTGCTGGGCGTCGACAACGTCATCTTCATTTCGATCCTGGCGGGAAAACTCCCGTCCGGACAGCAGGCGACGGCGCGCACGGTGGGGCTGGCTGCCGCCATGTGCATGCGCATCCTGCTGCTGTTTTCGCTGGCCTGGGTCATTGGCCTGACCGCGCCGCTCTTCACGGTGTTCGAACAGGCCATTTCCGGCCGCGACCTGATCCTGCTGACGGGCGGGATGTTCCTGCTGGCGAAAGCCACCGTCGAGATTCACGAGAAGCTCGAAGGGGAAGGCGACCACCGCACCGCGCGCGTCGCGCCCACCTTCGGGGCGGTCATCGGGCAGATCATGCTGCTCGACATTGTCTTCTCGCTCGACTCCGTCATTACGGCGGTCGGCATGGCCGATCAGCTCTGGGTCATGGTGACCGCCGTGGTCGTTGCGGTGGCCGTGATGATGGTGTCCGCCGGTGCCATCAGCCAGTTCGTCAACGACCACCCCACGGTAAAGGTGCTGGCGCTCAGTTTCCTGCTGCTGATTGGTGTGTCGCTGGTGGCAGAAGGCCTCGACCAGCACATCCCGAAGGGCTACATCTACTTCGCCATGGCCTTCTCGGTGTTCGTCGAAACCGTCAACCTCCGCGTGGCCCGCCGGCGGCGCGCGTCCGGGGCCGCGGCACCACCCGCGCACTGACTTACACCTCCCGCATCCACTGAACGATCGTGTCGTGGATGCCGGCGTGGACGGTGGCCTGATCCAGGCCGCTCGACTTGAGGACCGCGAAGGAATGATCACCGCCGGCCACGGGCCGGATGGTGATTGGCAGCGACGCGTGACCGTCGAAGACCGCCGCCCGGATGTCGTCGGGCCCGCCAAACGAATCGCGCGTGCCCTGAACGATGAGCAGCGGCGTGGCGAGCCGGTGCAGGTGCGAGACCCGATTGCTGCTGCGGGCGCGGGCGCCCCCGTGGAGTGCGCGTGGCGGTGACAGCGGATACCCGAGCGCAATGGCGCCCGACAGCGGCGGCACGTCCGGCGGCCAGGCATCCGGCGCGGCGGCCAGGTGCGTGGCCATACGCCCGCCCATGGACTTGCCGCCAATGAACACCCGCCGGCACGACGAGCCGGCTTCGGCCACGGCGCCGCGTACGGCGTCGCGGAAGGTCTGCTCCAGTGCCGGCGCGCGGTCTGGCACCTTTCGCTGCGCAGTCACGTAGTGGAAGTCGAAAGTCACCACCGTGACGCCGCGTGCCGCCAGGGCTTCCGCGTAGCTGCGCATGAAGGGACTGGCCTGACCCGCACCCGCTCCGTGGGCGAACACGAACAGGTCGCCGGTCCTGAGCGCGACGGCGGCGTCGACCAATGTTGCCGCGATCGGCGAATTTGCCGCGGACGGTATCTGAAACGGGCGGAATGACATGAGAAAACCTCGACGGTCGTGATGGTGTAGTACCATATCGCGCCGCTTTTCGAGCGGATCGATTGTCTGTCGCGGTCATGAAATGAACGTGGTCATCGGGTGAAAGGGGCGGGCGTGGTGCGTTGGTGGTTGGGTGCCGTGGTCGTGGTGTGGGTGTGTGCCGGGACGGCGTCCGGCCAGTCATTGCAGCTGACGCCGGCCACCGGCGGCGGCGAGCGTCCAGCGGCCCAGGCCACGCCCGTGCCTGAAGGACCGGTGCTCGATGGCGAGGTACTGAACGATCCGGTCTGGACCTCCGTGCCTCCGATTGGCGGGTTCGTGCAGTATCAGCCGTTCGAAGGCCAGCCGGTGTCCGAGCGCACCGAAGTCCGGATGATTTTCACCCGCGACACGCTCTACATCGGTGTCGTCTGCTATGACAGCGACCCGTCGGGCATCATCGTGGCCGACTCGCGCCGCGACACGTCGCTCAACAACACCGACAGTTTCCAGATGATTTTCGACACGTTCCGGGATCGCCAGAACGGGTTCGTGTTCGGCACCAACCCGGCCGGCATCGAGTACGACGGTCAGGTGACCAACGAGGGCATGGGCGGCGGCGGCGTGTCGATGGCGCAGATGTCGGGCTCGGGTGGTGGCTTCAACCTGAACTGGGACGGCGCCTGGGAAGTGCGCACGCGTATCAGTGACATTGGCTGGTCGGCGGAGTTTGCCATTCCGTTCAAGACGCTTCGCTACCCCGAAGGCGGCGACCAGACGTGGGGCGTGAACTTCCAGCGCAATATCCGCCGCAAGAACGAGCAGGCCTACTGGGCGCGCATCCCGCGACAGTTCAACATCTATCGCGTCTCGATTGCCGGCACCGTCAGCGGCATCCAGCCGCCGGTGTTCCGCAACTTCAAGGTCATCCCCTACACGCTTGGACAGTTCAACCAGATCGGCGAGCGGCCCGCCCGCAGTGTGATGCTGGGTGACTTCGGCGTCGACGCCAAGTACAACATCACCCCGAGCCTCACGCTCGACGCCACCTACAACACCGACTTCGCGCAGGTCGAGGTCGACGACCAGCAGGTGAACCTCGACCGGTTCAATTTGTTCTTCCCCGAGAAGCGGCCGTTCTTCCTCGAGAACGCCGGGTTTTTCTCGGTCGGCAACCAGGGCGAGGTCGACCTGTTCTTCAGCCGCCGGATTGGCCTGTCGAACGACGGCCAGGCCATCCCGCTGTACGGCGGCGGCCGGGTATCGGGCAAGGTCGGATTGTGGAACGTCGGTCTGCTCAACATGCAGACCCAGGAGTCGGAGGCATTCAACACGCCCAGCAACAACTTCGGCGTGGTGCGGCTCATGCGCGAACTGCCAAACCGATCGGCCATTGGCGGGTTGTTCGTCAACCGGCAGGGTTCCGGCAACCTCGCCCGAGACGATGACTACAACCGGACGTACTCGCTCGACGGGAAGCTGGGCATCGGCCGGAGCCACACGCTGTCGGGATTTCTCGCCCGCACCTCCACGCCCGGCCGCGACGGCCGCGACCACGCGTTCAACCTCCGCATGCGCATCCTCTATCCGAAAGCGGACTTCGATGCCGGCTACCAGGAAGTGGGCGACGATTTTAATCCGGAGGTGGGCTTTCTCACCCGTGGCGGCTACCGGAAGCCGGACGTGCGCGTGATGACACGCTTCAGGCCGAAAAATTTCCTGAAGCTGCAGGAGGTGCGTCCGCACGCCACGTACCGCGGCTTCTGGGGCTTCGACGGCTTCCAGGAGACCGGCTACACGCATCTGGACAATCACTGGCAGTTCAGGGACAGCTCCGAGGTCCACACGGGCATCAACCTCACGCGCGAGGGTGTGCGCGTGCCCTTCCAGATTTTCCCCGGCATCTTCGTGCCGGCCGGCACCTACGACAACGCCGAAGCGCAGATCGTCTACATGACGAACCAGGGCGCGCCCGTGAGCATCAACATCCAGACGTTCATGGGCGGGTTCTTCAGCGGCAGCCGCGTCACGCTCAACCCGACCCTGCGCATGCGCACGTCGGAGAGCCTCAACCTCGAGGTGGCGTACTCGCGCAATGACGTCAAGCTGCCGCAGGGCGAGTTCGTCACCAACCTCATTCGCACGCGCGTGTCGTACGCCTTCAACGCACGCACGTTCATCCAGTCGCTGGTCCAGTACAACGACCGCGCCGACCTGTGGTCGGTGAACCTCCGCTTTGGCTGGCTCCAGGCCGCCAACACCGGCCTGTTCATTGTCTACAACGACACGAAGGGGTTGTACGACCTGTTCCCGGATCGGGCGCAGCGCACGGACCGCTCGCTGATCATCAAGTTCTCGCGGATGTTCGACGTCCTTCGCTAGAGTGGAACGGCACACCATTGCCACGGCCACGCACGGCGCGTATCTGACATCTGCGCCGGAAGCGGCCGCGCCCGAACTGCTGCTTGTCGGTTTTCACGGGCAGAGCGAGACGGCCGCGGTGCAAATGGCCCATCTGGAACGCATCCGCGGCGGCCGCCCGTGGCTGCTGATGAGCGTGCAGGGCCTGCACCGCTACTACACGCGGCGTGGTGACGTGGCGGCCGCCTGGATGACCCGCGAGGATCGCGAGTTGGCCATTGCCGACAATCTGGCCTACGTGCGGGCGGTGATGGCGCGTGTGGCGCCCCTGCTGCCGGAGCCACGCCGCGTGGTCTATGTGGGCTTCTCGCAGGGAACGGCCATGGCCTATCGCACAGCGGCGTTTGTCGAGCCTCACTGCAGCGGCCTGGTGATCCTGGGCGGCGACCTGCCACCAGATGTGGTTCCGGATGCCGGCCGGTTGCCGCCGGTGCTCCTTGGCCGCGGTACGGGCGATGCGTGGTACACCGCGGAAAAAGCGGCATCCGATAGGGCGCATCTGAGTGCGGCCGGCGTGGCCGTGAGCGAGTGCGTGTTTGACGGCGGCCACGAACGGGCGCCGGAGTTCGAAGCACGCGCCCGTGCCTTTCTCGACGATCTCGTGAACGCGTAACCTGTGACCCTTGCGGGCCAGGCCCGCGGTTACGGTGAGACGCCGGGTGGCGTCTCCGCCAATTGCCGCGCCAGTTCGACGATGGTCAGCGGCGACGAACCTTCCGCCTTGTTGTTCACCAGGATGAACACGTCCTGGCCGCACGCCAGTGCGCGCCGTGCCAACTGCACGACGTCGCGGCGCATGGGCGGGTCGGGTTCCACGAGCGCGTTGAACGGAGCGAAACGATGCCGCTGGTCTTCGTACCACGTGCCCGGGCGCAGCAGCAGCCGCAGCACGGTGAAGGGCAGGGGCTCGGGCGGTACGACGTTGGCCTGCGCTGCCAGGCCGGGCATGGCACTCCAGTAGTTGAACGTGTGAGCCACGCCGTGGGCACGCAACAGCGCACGATAGTCGGCGTTCAGCAGCCGCGCGGGCTCGAGCCGCTGACTGGACGGGAACGGCGGAAATTCCAGGATGATGGGTCCCGTCTGTTCGCGAAACACCGACGCGCACGGCAGCAACAGGTCCGACACGAGACGGTCGACTGAAAGAAAGTCGGGGTTGGGCACCTGCCGTCCCGGTGCGCCCAGCGCCAGCGCGGTGACCGCGGCCGGCGCCTTGAAACAGCAGCGGAATCCTTCGGGCAACTGGCTGGCGTAGGCGCGCAGGTCGTCGAGCGTGAGTGGCGCATAGTAGCTGCGGTCCACGCCCACGGTGGTGAGCAGCGGATGACGCGCGTACTCGCGCAGGCCTTCCCGCGCCAGCTTCGTTGGCGTGAACGTGTCGCTGTAGACGATGCCGCGCCAGCCGGGAAAGCTCCAGGAACTGGTGCCGAAGTGCACGTGTGCGGGCAGGCGTGCCGCAATCGCGCGGGCTTCGTCGTGCGACCGGCGCAGGCGATCGGCGTAGGGCGAGGGCGGTGGCGGGACGGTGAGATCGAACAGCGGGAGCTGATCGCGCATCGGCGTATCCTATTGTCGCGTGTTGGTGGACTTGCGGGAACTGGGATGGGATGAACGCTGGGCAGAGGCGTGTACGCCTCACGTTGCCAACGGCCTGGTGCCGGCCCGCGTGGCCATCGAATACAACCACATCTATCGAGGCCTCACGGCCGAGGGCGAGTTGCGCCTGCAGCACGCCGGCCGCTTCAGGCATCGCGCGTCGGCGCGGAGCGAGTTGGCGGCCGTGGGCGACTGGGTGGCCGTGCGGCGCGCGCCCGGCGAGGCCACCGGGACCATCGAAGCGGTGCTGCCGCGGCGCAGCCGCTTTTCGCGCAAGGTGGCGGGCGAACTCACCGAAGAACAGGTGGTGGCGGCCAACATCGACGTGGTGTTCCTCGTGATGGGGCTCGACGGCGACTACAACCCGCGGCGGCTCGAACGTTACCTGCTGCTGGCCGCGGAAAGTGGCGCCAGGCCCGTGGTGCTGCTCAGCAAGGCCGACCTGGCCGAGGATCTGGCCGCGGCGCGGGTGGAAACGGCCGCCAGCGCCCCCGGTATCTCGGTGCACGCCATCAGCGTGGTCACACGCGAGGGCCTGGACGATGTGCTGGCGCATCTCGGGACGGGACGGACGGGCGCGCTGCTCGGATCGTCGGGCGTGGGGAAGTCCACGCTCATCAACGCGCTGGTCGGCGAGGCGCTGCTCGAGACGCAGGCCGTCCGGGCGTCGGACTCACGCGGCCGGCACACCACACGGCATCGGCAACTGATTGTCCTTCCGGGACGCGGCCTGCTCATCGACACGCCGGGTATGCGCGAACTGCAGTTGTGGGACGTAGCGGAGGCCAGCCGCATGGCCTTCGACGACATCGAAGCCCTCGCCGCGGGCTGTCACTTCACCGACTGCCGTCATCGCGACGAGCCCCGCTGCGCCGTCAAGGCCGCCGTCGCCGACGACCGGTTGCCGGCCGCGCGCCTGGCCAGCTACATCAAGCTGCAGGAAGAGGCCGAAACGCTGGAAGCACGCAAGGACGCGCGCGCGCTCATCGACGAGCAGCGCCGCAACCGCGTCGGCGGCCGGCCGGCCAAGTCACCCCCACGCCGCCGCTGATTCCGGAGTCGAGGTCCGGCCGATCGCCGCTGACGGGGAACACGCCAACGGCGCCACATCGCTCGAACAACGCCGGTTTCAGTCCGGTTGCCGCTGCTCGAGGATCCGTCACAAGGCGCCACACGCGTGAACTGAGGGGGGTAATCCGTGATAATGCGGCACATGCGATTTCGTCTGATCGTCATGGCGTTGTGCGTCCTGGTCCCCGGCCTTGCCGCTGCGCAACAGCAGGTGGTGCTCGACACCACGGCGGGACCGATTGTGCTGGACCTGCTGCCGGAGGCCGCGCCCGCTCACGTGGCGCACTTCACGAAAGCCGTGGAAGCCGGCGAGCTCGACGGCACCATCTTCCACCGCATGATCCGCTACGGTATCGTCCAGGGCGGCGACCCCGTGACGCGGGATCCGGAGGCGCGCGCGAAGTATGGCTCGGGCGGGCTGGGTACGCTGGAGCCCGAAATCGGCGAGCGCCTGACCCGTGGTGCCGTGGCGGCCGTGCAGGTGCCGGGGAAAGCGGCCAGTGCCGGCACGCAGTTCTTCATCTGCGTCAACGAGCAGCCAGCGCTCGACGGTCAATACACCGTGTTTGCGCGCGTGGCCGAGGGGATTCTGGTTGCGCAGAAGATCTCGGAGACGCCGGTCGACGACAGCGGACTGGCTACGGAACGGGTGGTGGTGACGAAAGCAACGCTGCGCGAGAAGCCCGTCGAGGAGCCCGAGCCGTTCAGTACCGAAGCCGCCGACGAGCTCGCGCAGTACACCGCCGTACTCGAAACCTCGATGGGTGAGATTGCCGTGTCGTTCCGGCCCGACCTCGCGCCCAATCACGTGCGCAATTTCCTGCGGCTGGCGCAGGCCGGCGTGTATGAGGGGATGACCTTCCACCGTGTGGTGAAAGGCTTCGTCATCCAGACCGGCCACCTGCCGACGCGCGACGAGCCGCTGAACGAACGGCAGCAGGGCTACGTGCGCCCGCTGCAGGCCGAGTTCACCGACACGGTGCACGATCTCGGCATCCTGTCGATGGCGCGCACCTCGGATCCGGACAGCGCCCTGTCGTCGTTTTTCATCGTGACCGCGCCCGCACCGTCGCTCGACGGACAGTACAGCGTGTTTGGCCGCGTCGAGCGCGGCATCGAGGTGGTGCAGCAGATCGAAGACGTGACCGTGGACGGCGAGACGCCGGTGGAGCCGGTGCTGCTACGGCGCGTGCGCGTCGAGAAGCGGTAGCGCGGGAACGCGCGCCGCGCAGGCAGCACGGCCGGACAAGAGACTGCGCCCGGCCGGCGACACCGGCCGGGCAGACGGCGCTATCGCGTGGCGGCGAGTGCCATCACCACGTCGTACTGGAAGCGCACGAAGCGGTGCAGTTCGGTTTCGAGGATGCGCTCCTGATCGCTGTGCGCGCCGAAACCCTTCGGGCCGTCCTCCGTGTCGAGCGCCGGCCCAATGCCGTAACACTGGATGCCCTTGGAGCGAATCTGCGCCATGTCGGTGGCGCCGGT
>CAZZGM010000106.1:0-1457 GCA_964653955.1 uncultured Bifidobacteriaceae bacterium
CATGGGCCCGGCCATGGCCGCCGCCACGCTCCAGCAACTGGCACAGACGGGACGTGTCATCGAAGGCGAGTTCCGTCCCGGCGGATACGGACGCGAGTGGTGCGACGCCGACGTCCTCCGCGCGCTCCGCCACCGCTCCCTGGCAAAGCTGCGGCAGGAGGTGGAGCCGGTCGAACCTCAGGTGCTCGGACGTTTCCTGGTGTCGTGGCATGGTCTCGACCACCCACGCCGTGGTCTCGACGCCCTCCTCGACGTCATCGAGCAGCTGCAAGGCGCGCTACTCGCCGCCTCCACACTGGAACGGCACGTGCTGCCGGCCCGCATCAGCCACTACGAGCCGGGACTGCTCGACACGCTGATCTCCGCGGGCGAAGTGATATGGGTGGGCGTGGAGCCGCTGGGCGAACGCGACGGCCGCATGGCGCTGTACCTGGCCGATCACGCGCGCGCACTGCTGCCGCGCCACGACCTGCACAGCCAACCTACGCTCACCGGGCATGAGGCGCAACTGTTCGCGTGGCTCGTGCAGCACGGCGCCAGTTTCTTCGGCTCCTTACACGAAGCCACCGGCGGCGGCTTTCCGCAGGAGACCGTCGACACACTCTGGTCGCTCGTCTGGAAGGGCCTCGTGACCAACGACACACTGCACGCGCTGCGCGCCTACACGGCGGCTCCGGAACGCGGGCGCCGGGCCGCCCGAACGGGCGCGTTCCGCTCACGCCGCCTCGTTCCGCCATCGGCCGAAGGACGATGGTCGGCGGTGCCGGGAATGGAGGGGGCCTCGCTCACGGCGTGGGCAAAGGCGTTGACCGAACAACTGCTGGCCCGCCACGGCCTCGTCACGCGCGACATTACCGCGCTCGAGCCGGTGCCGGGCGGCTTCACGACCATCTACACGGTGCTCCGCCGTCTCGAAGACACCGGACGCGTGCGCCGCGGCTACTTCGTGGCAGGTCTCGGCGCGGCACAGTTCGCGCAACCCGGCGCGGTGGATCGCCTGCGGGCCGGGCGGCACGCCACCGACGAACCGCAGGTGGTGACGCTGGCAGCCACCGATCCCGCCAATCCGTACGGCGCCCTCGTACCGTGGCCGGCGTGGACAGGTAACGAGGCGCTGCGCGCCACGCGATCGGCAGGCGCGCGCGTGGTGCTGGTGGATGGACACCCGGCCGCCTGGATCGCCCGTGGCGATCGGCAACTGCTGGTGGCATTGCCAGCGGACGAACCGGATCGGTCGCGGATGGCCAGGGCCCTGGCCGAAGAACTCGTCCGCGTCGCCTACGCGAATCCCGACGAGCGGCGCGGCTGGTTGATTGCGGAAGTCAACGGCCTGCCGGCCGCCGCCAGCCCGCTGGCCGCGGCCTGCCTCGACGCCGGCTTCGCGCTCACGAGCGGCGGGCTGCAGCTCCGCGTCCCACCGCGTTCCGCCACGGCCTCGACCATTACTGCCGGAGATG
>CAZZGM010000106.1:1467-8320 GCA_964653955.1 uncultured Bifidobacteriaceae bacterium
GCGCGTATTCCTTTCCGGCGGACAGAACGCCGTGCCGCTCTCGGGCTGGTTTCTTGGCGGCTGGTCGGCCGGCACCACGCTCGCCTTCTTCTGGTTCGAGAACCTGCTGCTCGCACTCGTCATCGCCGTACGTATTGCGGTGCACTGGCGAGCCACCCGTACCCGCGGACACACCGACGGATTCCTCCGCACGTTCCTCGTCACCACGCTGGGATTTACGGCCGTCCACGGTGTGTTCCTGGCCATCGCGCTCGCGAAGCTGCTGCCCGAGTCGGTCGATCGCGCCGACCTCGCGTCGGGTGTGCTCTGGCTGGCGGGCACGCAGGTCGCTTCACTCGGCTTCGATCTGTGGGGCATCCGCCGCTGGCCCTTCGCCGAAATCCGGCAGCGCGTCGACTGGGTAATGGGCCGCATCGTCGTGGTGCATCTGGGCCTGCTGGCCGGGATGTGGCTGCTGATCGCGCTCGGTCAGCCCGAACGATTTTTCGTGGTGTTCCTCGGGCTCAAGGCCATGACGGACATCGGCACACTCCTTCCGAAATGGCAGTGGCGTCCACAGCAGCCGCCAGCGTGGCTGTCGAACGCCATGAACAAGGTGCCGGCGGCCAACGACCGCAAGGGTGTGCGCAAGAAAGCCGAGACGTTCGAGCAGTACTGGGTGCGTCAGCAGCGTGAAGAAGACGAACGCCACCGCCGCGACGAAGAATTCGTGCCGCTCACCTGACGCGGCACGGCCACGCCATCAGCACACGCGCCCGCCGCCGGCGTACACGTTGAACCCGCGGTCGCGGACGAACCCGCACAAGGTGATGCCCGCCTCGCGCGCCAGATCGATGGCAAGGCTGGAGGGCGCCGACACGGCGCTGATGAGCGGAATACCGGCCAGCAGGGCCTTCTGGACCAGTTCGAACGACGTGCGTCCCGACACCTGCAACAGGCAGTCGGTCAGCGGCAGCTGCCCGGCCAGCAGCATGCGGCCGGTCACCTTGTCCACCGCGTTGTGCCGGCCCACGTCTTCGGCCATCAGCAGCAGACGACCCTCCCGATCGAACAAGCCCGCGGCATGCAGACCACCCGTGGCGTCGAACACCTGCTGCGCGCCACGCAACGTCTGCGGGAGTGCCGAAATGACGCCGGCCGGTACCTGCCAGCCAGCGGTCACCGGCGGGACCCGCGCGCGCAGCGACTCGATGGTACGGCGGCCGCACAGACCACACGACGCCGTCATCATCACCTGCCGCCGGTTCGACAACCGCTCGCCCAGACGTTCCACGGCACTGCCCAGGACGGTCACGTTGAGCACGTTCTCCCGCCCCTCTTCGTGTGCCTCCAGGCAATATTCGATGAGCCCGATTTCATCCCCGTCACGCACGACGTCCTCGGCCAGCAGAAACCCGGCGGCCAGATCACGATCGGCACCCGGCGTGCGCATGATCACCGCAAACGGCGCGCCGTTGACGCGCACTTCCATGGGCTCTTCCACGGCAACCGCTTCGTCCCGGGTGCCGGCTCCCTCCCCGACACGGCGCGCCCGATAGCGGCGGACGCCAGGTTCAGGCATGATGACCAGGCGCGAGTTCGCGCGGGCTGGGTTCGAGGTACGTCTGCCCCAGCAGGCTGCCCACGCCGTGACGCCGCGCGTAGTGCTGCATGAGCGTCAGTGGCACCATCAGCGGTACGAGGCCGCGGCGATACTCTTCCACGCGTTCGCGAAGCTCGCGGCGAACATCCGCCTCCACGTGTCCGCGCAGGTGTCCCAGCATGTGCCGCATCACGGCGGTGTGACGGGTGGGCGTGGCGGTGGCGGACAACGCCTTCATGAACGCGGCGGTGTACTGCTCCCGCACGTCCGTGCGCGAGAGCGTCGGCTGGCGCATCTCCACGCGCGAGGGCGTCTTCCGGCGTGCGGTCGCGCGTGGCGAGGTTTTCTCGCGCGACGCGGCCATCGCGCGCGTCAGCAGGCGGTCGAGCGTCTGCCAGGCCGTGGGGTGATGCGCCAGCAGCGTCAGCCGGTGAGCCTCGTGAAACGCCACCAGCTGCTCCAGCGTCCAGCGGCCGTCGAACAGGGCCCGCAGCCGCGCGTGCGCGCAGACGCGCTCGATGAAATGCTCGCGCAGTGCCGGGTCCGCCAGGCGTCCTTCTTCTTCCACCGGCAGGTGCGGCAGGGTCCGCACCAGAAACTCGGCAAAGATGCCGCGTCCCTTCGGCTCGCCAATCCCCCGCCCGCCGCCGTACACCTTCACGCGATGGAGACCACAGCTCGGCGAGTTCCGTTTCAGGATGAAGCCATCGAGACTGGAGGCCGCCAGCGCCTTTACGCGCGCGTCGGCGTACTCCGCCATCTCGTCGGTCCAGTCGCCGGCGCTGGCCGGCATGATGAGGCGGACGAGCAGCCCGTTCACCTCCACGCCGCCATGCGGCGACCGCTCGAGGCGCAGCGGCTCACGCGGCACCGGCAGGCCCGACTCCACCTCGGGGCACACCGGCACCCAGGTGACCTGCCGCCCGAAGGCCTCGACGAGGCAGGCATCACGCTTGTGCCCGCCATCCCAGCGCACGCGCTCACCCAGCAGGCAACGGGAAATACCAATGCGCACCACGTCCGCCATTATGGCCGTGGACGAGGCGCGGCAACCGGTGGATTGTGCCGGGATCAGACGGCTGTGGCTTTCCGCACGAGCGCCTGTCTCACCTCTTCCACCACATCATCGGGAAGAGCAGGCTTGATGACGAGCCGGTCACAGCCGGCCTGGCGGGCCGCATCGAGCGCACGCGTCAGTGCATGACCGGTGAGCGCGACCACGGGAATGTGGCTGGTGCCGGGGTCGGCCTTCAGACGGCGCGTGGCCTCCCAGCCGTCCATGCCGGGCAGCGAGAGGTCCATCAGGATGACATCCGGCGCGAGCGTCTGCGCCATCTGGAGGGCCGACAATCCGTCGGCCGCCTCGGCCACGCGGAAGCCGCACACCAGCAGCGACTCGGCGTACATCTCGCGTGCGTCGGCGTAGTCCTCCACCACCAGCACGAGCGGCTCATCCGATCCGCGCTGCATTCTGACGGGAAGGTACGCGCACACCGGCCAGCCGTCAAGCACATCCACACCCGGCCCGCACCTGCCCGCATGCGGCCCGGGCACCAACGGCCGCGGTGGTGCGTTACGATCGTGGTCATGGCTGTCACCAACTCGTTCGACATCACCTCCACGCTCGATCTCCAGGAGGTGGACAACGCCATCAACCAGGCTCGCAAGGAGCTGGGCCAGCGTTACGACTTCAAGGGTTCGAAGGCCACCATCGATCTCGACCAGAAAGCCAACACGCTGACGCTCGCTGCCGAAGACGCCTTCAAACTGGAAGCGCTCTGGGAGGTTCTGACGACGCGCCTGGTGAGGAGGAATGTGCCGGTGAAGAACCTGAAGCGCGGCGACGTGGAGCCGGCATCGGGAGGCACGGTCCGTCAGGTCATCACGCTGCAGATGGGCATCCCCACCGAAGCCGCCCGGGACATCGTCAAGCACCTGAAGGACCAGAAGCTGAAGAAGGTGCAGGCCGCCATCCAGGGCGATCAGGTGCGCGTGTCGTCACCGTCGAAGGACGACCTGCAGGCGGCCATGGCATCGCTGCGAGCGGCCGACTTCGGCGTGGCGCTGCAGTTCGGCAACTACCGGTAGCCGGACGGGCCGCCGCGGATTTTCCTGCACGGATATCGCGCCGGTTCCCGGTTTTTCACTACACTAACTCCTCGGTTCCCCCTGCGGCATCCGTAAGCCGCGCGGTGGATGGTCATTTCCCGAGGAGGATGCGTGAGCAAGGTACGTCTGTCGACTATCGCCGCGTGGGCCCTGGCCGTGTGCCTGGGTTCGAGTGCGGCCATTGCCCAGGGACCGGCACCGGGCGCGCCGGGTAACCTGACGTTTCAGGTAAGCGGAAATACGGTGTGGCTCAACTGGATCGCCAGCACCGGCATGACCGAGAGCTTCAACCCGTCCACCGCGTTCTACCGGGTGGAAGCCGGTGACCAGCCTGGTACCACGTTCTTCACATGGGACAGCGCCAGCCAGAACGATCCGGGCCGCATGCCCCACCTGCTGACGGCGTTTGCGGCCGGCGGCATTGGTTCCGGCACCTACTACGTGCGCGTGCGCGGCGTAAACCAGGGCGTGGTGGGACCGCCATCGAACGAGGTGGCCATCCCCATCACGGGTGGCTGCCAGGTGCCATCGGCGCCGACGGATGTCACAGCCATCATGCGTGTCGGCAACTGGCTGTTCATGGGGTGGAACCCCGGTAACGGCGCTTTGCCCACGAGCTATGTCGTTCACGCGGCAGCCACACCGGGCGGCGCCCCGATTGCAGTTCTGGGCTCGAGCACGGCGTATCTGAACGTGAACCCCGTGCCCAACGGCACCTACTACGTGCGCGTTTATGCAGTGACCCCTTGCGGCGCGAGCCCGGCCTCGCAGGAAATTACCGTGGTGTCCCCGTCCAACTCACCGGCCCACACCGCCAACGCGGCGACGGGACGCCTGCCGTGGCTCTACATTCGCGACGTCGTGTCCATGGCCAGCCATGACGCCGTGTCCCGCGGCCTGCTGAACGGTCAGGTCTCGTGCCCGCAGCGTCCCGGCTTTCCGTGGCTGAACTATCCCATCCCGAACCCCACGCCGCAGGAAGCCGACATTGTCGAGCGCCAGAAGACGCAGCGGAATCCGTATATCGATTTCATCGTGGCGTTCCTCCGCCAGCTCGATACACGATTCGGCTACAACGCAAAACCGACACGCGCCAACGTCAACTCGATCATTGCTGGTGACGAGATTGCCTACCACTGGGGCAGCGATGCGCCGGAAGGTTCGCCCAACGTGTACCTGATTGACGTGCTTGGCGGCCACTGCACCTTCGGCCGCGAATCGCCGGACTTCCGTCCGTTCTTCAACGAATACGGACGCTGGACCGCCGCCGGCGCCTTTTAGCCCCTCAATTGGCTTGGGTGGCGCGTAGTGACGAGCTTGCGATTAGCGGCGGTCGGGCTCGAACGCGGCGTTGTTCGAGCTGGCCGCGCCGTTGGCGCAGCCCACTCAAGTGACTTCAGGGAAACCTCTCGATTCACTTGGGTGGCACGTTGTGGCGAGTTTCCGATCCGCAGCGTTCACCCTTGAATCGGCGTCGTTCGAGCTGGCCGCGCCGTTGGCGCAGCCCGCTCAAGTAAGCTCGGGGTTCTCCGCAGCTCACTTGTGTGACGCGTACGACGGGTCTTAGACGAAGAAGTCCGGGATCAGCTCATCTTCAGAAACACCGGGGTGGCGGTACTTCGCAAAGTCCGTCACTCCGGACTTCCGTAATACATCCTCGTCCAGCAGAAACTGTCCCGTCAGCCCTCGCGCGGGCTGTGTGAGTACCCACCACGCCGCATCGGCCATGATGGCCGGCAGGCGCGCACGGCGGCGTGCCTCGTCATCCATGATGAACCCGATGGCGGCCGTGTCGATGGCGGTGCGCGGCCACAGTGCATTCACGGCAATGCCCTCGGGGCAGAGCTCTTCCGCCATCCCCAGTACGCACAACGACATGCCGTACTTCGCCATCGTGTAGGCCACGTGCGGCGCAAACCAGCGGGCACTGAGTGTCGAGGCCAGCGGCGGCGCGATGTTCAGCACGTGGGGATTGTTCGCGCGCCGGAGGTGCGGCAAGGCCAGCTGCGTGCAGAGAAACGTGGCGCGGACATTGACCTGGTGCATCAGGTCGAACCGCTTCATGGGCGTGTCGGCCGTGCCGGTCAGACTGATGGCCGACGCGTTGTTCACGAGGATGTCGATGCCGCCAAACCGCCGGACAGCAGCCTCCATCGCAGCCGCCACCTGCGCCTCGTCGCGAACGTCCACGGGCACGGCCAATGCCTCACCGCCGACCGCTTCGATGTCGCGTGCCGCGGTGTGGATGGTGCCGGGCAGTGATGGGTGCGGTGCGACCGTCTTGGCGGCAATCACCACGCGCGCGCCGTCGGCCGCCGCGCGCAGGGCAATGGCCTTGCCAATGCCCCGGCTCGCGCCGGTAATGAACAACGTCCTGCCACGAAGCGTCATGGTGCGGGCCTCCTCTCCGGGGTACAGAAAAACGCCCGGTCCCAACCGGGAACCGGGCGTTCAGATGGCATCGACCGGCGGCCACTGCAGGCCGCACGTCTGGAGGCTACTCGACGTATGAGTAGCCGCAGTTGTCACACACCCACATGCGACCCTGCTGATACATGTTGTAGCCACACTGCGGGCAGACGCGGTATTCGCGACCTTCCTCGTCGACGAGCTTCTTCTCTTCGTCCTTGCCATCGCCGAACGGATCCTTCGGCTTTGGCTCTTCCTTTTTCTCCGGGGGCTGTGGCTGCTGAGCCTGCCGGGCGAACGCAGGGACGACCGACAGGCCGAGGGCGCCGGCAAACAGCGCTGATCCGCGCAGAAAACTCCGGCGGTCCAGACTCTTACCGATTTCGTTCTCGAACATTGGCACGTGTCTCCCTTGGCTGAGCATGATCCACGAAGTATGAAAAAACCGGGTGGAGCGATGCGGCAACAAAACAGAACGCCCCACCCGGTGCTTCCCCTCTGTCGTTGTTCACGCAAACATACGACAGATGACATGACAGGATGTCATCCTTTGTCACCAGCGGCGTCATCGAGCCCGTCTTCGACACGAACTTCGCCGGTGATGGCGCGCTGGACCGGGCAACGATTGGCGATCTCGTGCAGACGGCCGCGCTGCTCGGCGGTGAGATCTCCTTCGAGACTCACCCGGCGCCGGATGATGTACACCCCATCCACGGTGGATGCCGTGAGCTCGATGCTGGCATTCACGAGCGG
>CAZZGM010000106.1:8330-9126 GCA_964653955.1 uncultured Bifidobacteriaceae bacterium
CGAGCGGCCATCCTTTCCGCCGCGCGTACACCCGCAGGGTCATGGCCTCGCAGGCGCCGAGCGCGGCCAGCAGCAGTTGCGACGGCGTGGGGCCCGAATCGGCTCCGCCCTTGTCGGACGGCTCATCGGCGCGCAGCAGGTGCGGCCCGATCTGGATGTCGGTTACCAGGTCGTCGGCCGACGCCAGGCGCGCTGTGACGATTCGCATCGGCTCAGCTTACACGAGGCATCAGTGATGCGCCGGGTAACGGCTGGCCTGAATGCGCGCGGTCGCCGCCCGCGTTCAGGCGTTTCTCAGAAACGTTGCCGTGCCGTGAAAGAACTCCCTCAGCAACGCCGTGACGTCCGGTGGCAGTTCCGCTTCGTCGAGCGCGTTGTCCATCAGCAGGACCCAGCGGTCGCGCGCGGCTTCATCCAGCCGGTAGGGCACATGGCGCATGCGCAGGCGTGGATGCCCGCGCCGTTCCATGTAGGTGGGTGGTCCGCCGAACCGGCCAATCAGGAACAGCCGCAGCCGCTCTTCGGCCCCCTCCATGTCGCCAGCGGGATACATCGGGCCCAGGATGTCGTCGCCCGGGACCTGTCGGTAGAACGCCGCCACCAGCCGGTGGAACCCGGCTTCGCCAATCGCCTCGTACACGTCGCCGTCAGTCACCCGTCGATCATATGATCCCGGGATGGCCGACACTGACGAAGCCCCGAAGAGCGCGCTCGAAATTGCCATGGAACGCCTGCGGCAGCAGGACGCGGCGTCCGGTGAAGCCGCCACCCGTCCACTGACCGACGAGCAGAAGGC
>CAZZGM010000107.1:0-8436 GCA_964653955.1 uncultured Bifidobacteriaceae bacterium
GAAGTCGATTGCCAACAACGCTGAGATTGACGTCATCTACGACGAGCACCAGCCGAAGGTGCAGGCGGGGCTCGATGCGCTGAACGCGGCGCTGCGTGGACACAAGACGCCGTTCCGCGTCACCACGGGAGGCCGCGCGGGCAAGGATGTCCGCTTCGACGCGAAGGCCGGCGAGACGTTCACGATGCCGAGCGGCGAGGTGGTGTCCGCGTCCGCGCTGGTCGAATGGGAAGTGCCGCGCGAGTTCCCCGCAGACTGGCCTGCTGCTTCACTGCGGCCGCTGAACGCCTTCTGGGAAGCGCGCATCGCGCGCCAGAAGGCCATCGATGCGTCGATCGCCGCCAAGGCGGAGTTCGAATATCTGTACGACCGGCCATACGAGGACAGGAAGACCGTCCGCGTTGCCGGCCCGTTCACCGTCGAGAGCCTCAGCCCGCACCGCACGCTCAGCGTGGATGAGAACGACGAACTGGTCGATCCGCTTCAGGTCAAGGAAACCGGTCCAGCATACGGGCAGACGTTCGAGCAGATGATCCTCGACAACCTGCGGGTGGCCGGTGTTCAGCAGGTTCAGAAAGACGCCCGGATCACCTTCTCCTCCCTTACGCCCTGGCCGGGCGAGATGATTTGCGCCGAAGGCCGCTACAGGGAGACCGGCAGTGCTTCATCAACGGCCACCGAGTCGGCCACAGTAATGATTGATTCTGTGCAGAGTCAGGCGAGCCGACTCGAAGGGGTGCTCGAGAAGCGCGCCGCCATCTTCATCGGTCCCGAGTTCGGCACCGTGCAGCGCCCCGACCTCGTGAAGGCCGCGCGTGAGGCCGGAGACGCCGGCTTCGACGTCCTCATCGCCTGCGCCTTCAACTTCGAGGCCCACGCCAGCGAGTTCAGCAAGCTCGGTCGCATCCCGGTACTGAAGGCCCGGATGAATGCCGACCTCCACATGGGCGGCGAACTCAAGACGACGGACAAGGGCAACCTCTTCGTTGTTTTCGGCGAGCCAGACATCGACATCCTGCACGTGGATGACGACACGTTGCGCGTGCACATCAAGGGCGTTGACGTCTTCGATCCAGCCGCCGGTGAAGTCCGGAGCGACAGCGCCGATGGCATCGCCTGCTGGTTCATCGACACGGACTACAACGAGGAGAGCTTCTTCGTCCGCCACGCCTACTTCCTCGGCCAGAACGACCCGTACGGCGCGCTGAAGACGACGCTGAAGGCGGAGATCGACGCCGACACCTGGGCAACCCTGAACAGCGATATCTCCCGCCCGTTCCCGATGCCGAAGAGCGGCAGGATTGCGGTCAAGGTGATCAACCACCTCGGCGACGAGGTGATGAAGGTGTTCAGGGTTGAATAGCGGCAATGGCCAGGAATCGATGAGATCATTAAGAGGGTTTCATGGCTAGCGGCAAACTGTTGAGGCAGCTCATCAAGTACGGCTCGCGCGGCGACGTCGTGGCATTCCGTGCCGCGGCGGAAGCTGCCATTTCCGAGGAGCGCGAGAAGCAGCACCATCTGCTGGCGAACGATCTCGAACGGCTGCTGTATGCCGATCACATGGTGCTGGACAGCCGGCTCCGTGACTTTCAGCCGCTGGCGGAACTGCCAAGGGCGAAGGACGGAGAGTTGCCCCTGCTCGAAGAGCGGCCGGTCGTCAGGGAAGAGCACGACATCGTGTTGGCCGACTCTACGAGACATGCCTTGCAGGGCATCATCCGGGAGCATCAGCGTGCGGACGTCTTGCGGTCGCATGGCTTACAACCCGCACGAAAACTTCTCTTCGTTGGCCCACCCGGATGTGGGAAGACCCTCGCTGCCGAGGTGATTGCGAGCGCCCTGTCGCTGCCTCTCGTCCTCGTGCGTCTTGATTCCCTGGTGTCGTCGTTCCTTGGAGAGACTGCATCGAACCTGCGGCGTGTGTTCGACTTCGTCTCGAAGACGCCCGTCGTTGCGTTGTTCGACGAGGTGGACGCGCTGACGAAGGATCGAGGCGACAGCGCAGACCACGGTGAACTGAAGCGCGCGGTCAACGCTGTCCTCCAGATGATGGATGGCTACCGCGGGGCGAGCCTGCTGATTGCCACGACCAACTACGAGTCGATCCTGGATCGCGCGGTCTGGCGTCGCTTCGACGAGGTGCTTCGGTTCGACAAGCCGGACGAACGGCAGATCGGGGACCTGCTGGCCTTGAAGCTCTCCAGCGTGCGGCGAAACTTCGAGATCGATGACGCGGCCATTCGGAGACTGTTCGCTGGATTGTCGCACGCTGATATCGAGCGCGTGCTCCGCAGAGCCGTCAAAAACATGGTGCTCGCAGGCGAACACTACCTCGAAACGCGCCACATCGAGGCCGCGCGTGCCAGAGAGCAAGCGTCCGAGCGGTAAGGGGCCCGTGGCCATCACATGCCAGAGCACCTGCGCCTCGAGCGAGAGACACCAATCACTGACCGCCACCGGAGGCGGGATGGTCGGCCGCGGTTCCGCCCGGACGATCCTCGCCAGTTTGGCAGGGATCTCGGCAACAAGTTGGAAGCCGCTAAGGCTGCGTTCGGCGAGGACCTGGATGGGTACGACAACCGGCGCCTCCTGAAGATCAGCCTCCGACCTGGGGAGTCGCTTCCAGATCTCACCGCTATCCCCGGCATCGAGATCGTCAGTCAGGAAGACCTCAGCCTGGTACTCGCCTTCGCAACGGAAGGGGGACTTGCCGAGTTCGAGTCGCGGCTCGCGACACTTGCGCGAGATGGCTCAGTGACCAGGGCTCAGTTGCTGTATGCAATTGATGACTTCGGACACTGGACACCAGACGACCGCACTGGTCCGGCGCTTCGTGCTGTGGGGTTCCCGGAGAGCGAGCCTTTCATCCTCGACGTGGAGCTGTGGCCGCAGGAGCGCGTCGATCGGCGTCAGGCGATGGTCGCGCACTTCGAGCGGTGGCTTCGGCAAGAGGGGATCGAGCCCCTCGACACGATCACGCAGCCGTCGCTGGTGATGGTCAAGGTCCGTGTGGGCAGAGAGCGGGCTCAACGTCTGCTGAATCATCGAGACGTCCGCACTGTAGACCTTCCGCCTCGCTTCGGCATCGGGCTTGAGATGCTGCTCACGGAGATCGGCGACGTTCCCGCGACGGTACCGCCGCCGGAGGGGGCGCCGGGTGTCACGATCCTGGACTCCGGCCTGACCGCCGGACATCCGCTGGTCAGTCCGGCCGTCGGCGATGCACAAGGGTTCGTGCGCCCGGACCGACGAGCCGACGACATCGTCCCCAATGGTCACGGAACGTTCGTGAGTGGCCTTGCGCTCTACGGCGACGTGGAGGCTGGCATCCGGGCCGGGCGTCTGACGCCTACGCTCCGACTCTTTTCGGGCAAGGTGTTCAAGGACGACGGCACTGACCAGACAGAGTTCGTCGAACGCGCTGTCGAGGAGGCGGTTCAGTACTTCCGGGACAACTACGGTTGCCGCGTGTTCAACCTCAGCTACGGCGACCTACACAAGGTCTACGATGGTCGCCACCTGCGCGGTCTTGCCTACACGCTGGACCGCCTGTCGAGAACGCTGGTCGTTCTTTTCGTCACGTCGGCCGGGAACCGACCGCTTCGGGATCTGCCTGACGATGCGCGGAACCGGTACCCCGACTACCTCTATGAGGATGCGAGCCGCCTGCTCGACCCAGGTACCGCACTCAACGCCGTCACCGTCGGTGGACTTGCCAGCCACGACGAGACGCTGGACGCGCAGCGACATCCCGCTCATCTCGAAGATGTGCCCATTGCAGGTGTGGATCAGCCTTCGCCGTTCACGCGCTGCGGGCCGTCCGTAGGTGGAGCCATCAAGCCAGACTTGGTGGAGTATGCGGGAAACGCGGCTGTTGACCGATATGGTGGATTGCGCACGCGAGGTCTTGGTATCCTGTCGGCGAACAGCGGATTCGCAACCGGACGCCTCTTCTGCGAGGACGCCGGAACGAGCTATGCCGCCCCGGTGGTGGCCCACCGGGCTGCGCGAATCCTCTCCCAGGTGCCGACGGCATCACCGCATCTTCTACGCGCACTTCTTGGCGCGCATGCTGATTGGCCGACTGCGTCAGGAAACCTGCTGAATCCACACAACACCGCAGAGGGGCGTAATCGGCTGCTTCGAGCCGTGGGCTACGGGCAGGTAGATGATCGTGCGCTCTATGAGTCCCTCGACCGAAGGGTCACCTTGATCGCAGAGGAGCAGATCGGAGTGGATCTCCACCACTTCTTCGAGGTGCCGGCACCTGCAGCGTGGTGGGAAGGCGCCCGCCGAGACCGCAGCGTAACCGTGGCATTGGCTTACTCGCCCGAAGTGCGAACAACGCGTCTCGACTATCGCGCCACTCGAATCAAGTTCTCTTTCGTCAACGCCAACACACTGGACGAGGTGTCAGCAGCGTTCCGACGCAATCGACAGGACGGCATGCCTGAACGCTCGTCGAACCGATGGCTCAGCGGCGACCAGCGGAATGCAGGTACGCTGCAGGTCTCGCGATGGGATTTTCGTGGCGGCATTCAGCAGCGCCGCCTGTTCGTGGTGGTGACACGACAGGACTCCACTTGGTCGACCGTGACCGATCAGCCCGAGAGCTACGGACTTGCCGTAGTGCTGGATGACCAGGAGAACGTGACGCTCAACCTGTACGCCGAGATCAGAGCACTGCTGCAGGCTCGTGCGCGGGCGCGCCTTCAGATTTGACCTCCTTCCGGTCTCGGACACATGACCTTACTCATCGCTGACACGTTCACCGACAGTCTCGCCCGCCTGACAGGTGACGAGCAGAAGGCCGTAAAGACCACGGCCTTCGACCTCCAGATGAACCCGGCGGCACCGGGGCTCAGCTTCCACAAGCTGGACAAGGCCAGGGACAAGCGGTTCTGGTCCGTTCGTGTGAACGTCGACATCAGGCTCATCGTTCATCGGTCGGACACGAGTCTGCTCCTCTGCTACGTGGATCATCACGACCGCGCCTACGCCTGGGCCGAGCGGCGCAAGCTGGAGACGCATCCGGCAACCGGTGCCGCGCAGATTGTCGAGATCCGGGAGTCCGTCCGCGAAATTGTCGTCCCGGCCTATGTCCAGGCAGAGCCGGCCCCGGGGAAAACGCTCAGGCCCCTGACCGGCGTCTCGGCCGACGTGCTGCTGGGATATGGCGTGCCGGCCGAGTGGATGAAGGACGTGCAGGAGGCCGACGAGGACGGCCTGCTGGCGCTCACCGCGTACCTGCCGGCCGAAGCGGCTGAGGCGGTTCTCGAGCTGGCGACTGGTGGCACGCCTCTGGTCATGAAGCCCGAACCCGTGGCTCCAGGCGTTTCGACCGATCCCTTCACGCACCCGGATGCACAGCGCCGGTTCCGCGTGGTGACCAGCGTCGAAGAACTGGAGCGGGCGCTCGACGCGCCGTGGGACAAGTGGACGGTCTTCCTGCACCCCGGGCAGCGTCAGCTCGTCGAACGTAATTTCAACGGACCGGCACGCGTGGCCGGCTCCGCGGGAACCGGCAAGACCGTCGTGGCGCTCCATCGCGCCGTGCATCTCGCACGCACGATGCCGGAGAGCCGCATCCTGCTGGCGACGTTCTCGGAGCCGCTGGCACATGCCCTTCGGGCGAACGTCAGGCGGCTGCTCGGGAACGAGCCCCGACTGCTCGAACGCATCGAGGTCCACTCGATGAGCAGTCTGGGAGCGCGGTTGTACCAGGCTCAGATTGGCCCGCTGACGATTGCCTCTCGATCGGATGTTGACGCTCTCCTGCGCGCGGCATCGGAGGCCGCTGGCGAACACAGGTTCCCGGCGCTCTTCGTGCGGACGGAATGGGACCATGTGGTGGACGCGTGGCAGCTTCGGACATGGGATGCCTACCGGGACGTCCAGCGCCTCGGCCGCCGGACCCGCCTGCCAGACGCACGGCGAGCCGTGCTCTGGTCCATTTACGAGCGCGTGCTCGCCGGCCTGCATGAGCAGGGGCTCCGGACGGAGTCCGCGGTCTTTCAGGCACTGGCCGAGATACAGGCCGGGCGTTCAACTCCGGCCTTCGACGCTGCGGTGATCGACGAAGCGCAGGACGTCAGCATCGCGCAGCTCCGGTTTCTCGCCGCCCTGGGCGGCGGCCGGCCGAACGCGCTGTTCTTCTCCGGCGACCTGGGACAGCGCATCTTCCAGCAGCCGTTCTCGTGGAAGGCGCTTGGCGTCGACGTTCGGGGCCGGTCGAAGACATTGCGCGTCAACTACCGGACGTCCCACCAGATTCGAGAGCAGGCCGACCGGCTGCTGGCCCCGGAAGTGGTTGATGTCGACGGCAACAGGGAAGAGCGCCGGCACACGGTGTCTGTGTTCAATGGACCTCCACCAGATGCGCGGGTGTTTGCGGACGAGGATGAGGAATCCGAGGCCGTTGGCGCCTGGATGAAGACGCTGGTCGAAGACGGTCTGCTGCCTCACGAACTCGGCGTGTTCGTCCGCTCGTCAGCGCAGGTGTCCCGGGCCACTGCAGCGGCGGCCGCTGCCGGACTTTCGGCGCGTGTGCTCGACGACCGCGTCGATATCAAGCCGGGCAGCGTCAGCATCGGGACGATGCACCTCGCCAAGGGCCTGGAGTTTCGCGCCGTGGCTGTGATGGCCTGCGACGACGAGGTGCTTCCCCTTCAAGCCCGCATCGAGGAGGTTGGTGACGATGGGGATCTGCAGGAGGTGTACGACACCGAGCGCCAGTTGCTCTACGTGGCCTGCACACGGGCGCGGGACCGGCTGTTCGTGAGCGGTGTCGAGCCGGCGTCTGAGTTCCTGGCCGATCTGAGGGGATAACCAGTGCCTGGCCACGACTGGTCACAGGAAGAAGTGGAGGCCACGGCTACGACATCCAGTCGTTCGACGAGAGTGGAGGCACCAGGTTGATCGAGGTCAAGACCACCGGGCTTGGCAAGTAATTCCCATTCAACGTGACAATCAACGAAGTCCGGTGCTCCAGGGCATGCCCGGATCAGTTCCACCTGTACCGTGTGTTCAGATTCGGCGCCGACGCACGGCTCTACGTCCTGCCGGGAGAGTTGTCGAAATCGTGTCACCTCGACCCGACGCAGTACAGAGCGTTCGTTCAGCGGTAATCATTCACGCGCGGGATGGCCACCACGACGCGTGTGCCGATGTCGGTGCAGCGGAATGCACCGCCCTCGGTCCAGAACGTTTCACCAATTACGAAGTCTTTCAGCTCCACGGTCACTTCACCGTTTGCCGTCGAGCATCCGTATCAATGCTTCGGCATTGCCCAGCGCGTCGTTGACGGGATGATGACAGCAGTTACGGCGCCTTCGGCAAGTACACGATTCGATTCGTCCAGTCCCAGGCACGCCCTGCACCTGTCCAGAAGTCAGTCACCAGTCGTGCCTGCTCGCCGTAGTCGGTGCTCCGAACGCTGCGGCGGAACAGGATGAGCCCGCCGTGATCGTCGCCGGCGCGCAGCGCCTGGCCGGCATGCCACGGCAGCGTCGCGCGGTCGAATGCGACGAGCGCCAGGCCGGCGTCGGCACAGGCAACCAACAGCGCCGCATCATCCAGGCCGAGCCACGATCCGTCCAGCCATCGGGCGATGTGGACGATGGGAAAGGCGGCAACCAGGCGCGTGCAAGCCGAGACGAATCGATGCGAGGTGTTCTCGTCAGCGAGCAGCCGAGGCTGTCCTGGTCTCTTCGTCACGCGCGGTATCGATTTCCTCGGGGAAGGCTTTGGCATACGCCAGCGCCCGTTGAACGAGCACGCGCGGCCACCCGAAGTGGCTCGCCGTCTTGTCCACCGAGCCGGTGTCCTCGCGCACGGCGACGACCTCCCACACAGCAACGCGATGGCCGGTCAGGTACGCTTCGCGGCCCGACAGGGAATCACGGAAGGAGATGCCGGGAAACTCGGTTTCGAGGCTTTTTTCGATGACGTATCGCGCCACGAGATCGCTCTTGGACGTTCGGGCGGCACGAGCCTGCTTCGTCACCAGCCGCTCGTATCGCGCGGGCACCCTGCCTGACACGTAGGCCGTGCTCATGTCTTCCAGTGTGTGCACATTGTGCACAAAAGTCAAAGGTAGCCCATTCCCTTCGGGCAAGGTCACGTTCGGCAGCAGATCACCCGGATCGCCACCCTGCCAGATCGCGAGATCACCAAATCGCCCAACCTCCTTCTACCTTTGACAACGCGGACAGTAATAGGTGGATCGTGCCGCCTGGGTGAACCGAACGATGGTGCCGCCACAGCCGCGGCGCGGGCACGGGCGGCCGTCGCGCTCGTAAACGCGGAAGCGGCCGGTGCGATACGCGGTTTCGTTCCGGGCAATGGCGCTGGCCAGCACGGCACGGATGCCGGCCGCAAGCCGTACCGCAGCAGGCGTGGGGCGCCTGCCTCGCGTGACGAGCGATGCCGCCG
>CAZZGM010000107.1:8446-9109 GCA_964653955.1 uncultured Bifidobacteriaceae bacterium
AGGCTCAAGCTGCCGACCGTCACGGTCGGGTTGCCGATCAGCGCAGCGCGCAGGGGCGATGCCGCCGGCTTCTTCGGAGAAAGGGCGGCATGGTGCAGGGCTTCGCTCGCGTAGATGTTGCCGACGCCGGCCACGACGCGTTGATCCAGCAGTGCCACCTTGATTGGGATGCGCCGCCCGGCAAGGGCCGCCGCCAGCGCTTCGGGCGTGAACTCGGCCGACAGCGGCTCCGGTCCCATGACGGCGACGGCGTCCAGCACGTCGCCTCGGCGCAGCAGGTCCATCGTGCCGAAACGACGAGGGTCGTTGAACACCACCGTTCCGGTGGCCAGCTCGAACACCACGTGGTCGTGCTTCAACCGGCGCTCGTCGGGCAGTGGCCCTCGCGGCTCGACGCGGAAGTCGCCAGACATGCCCAGGTGCAGCGCCACGACATCACCGGACGCCAGCTGCATCAGCAGATGTTTGCCCCGCCGGACGATGTCGTCGACGCGCTGGCCTTCGACGTGTTCGACGAACGCGGGGTCGAAGCGGCGCCGCAGCCCGTCCCGGTGCAGCGTGACCCGATCGATCCTGCGCGACCGCATCACGGGCAGCAGCAGCTGGCGGACGGCCTCCACTTCGGGCAGCTCTGGCATGGCGAACACTATAGCTGGCCGTCGG
>CAZZGM010000108.1:0-370 GCA_964653955.1 uncultured Bifidobacteriaceae bacterium
GAAGCACAACTACTCGCGCGACTATCTGATGGATCAGATCGCGATCCTGCTTGGTGGCCGCATTGCCGAAGAACTGACGACCGGCGATGTCACCACCGGTGCCGGCAACGATCTCGAACGCGCCACCGAACTGTCGCGCCGCATGGTCTGCGAGTGGGGCATGAGCGACGCCATGGGGCCGCTCACCTTCGGCAAGAAGGAAGAGCAGATTTTCCTCGGCCGCGAAATCGCGCAGCACCAGGACTACAGCGAAGACACGGCACTCAAGATCGACGCCGAGGTCAAGCGCATCATCACGAGCAACTACGAACGCGCCACGCGCCTGCTCACCGAGCACAAGGAGCGCCTGGTGGCCATTGCCGACGCGTTG
>CAZZGM010000108.1:380-2261 GCA_964653955.1 uncultured Bifidobacteriaceae bacterium
CGAGGTGCTGGACGCCGATCAGGTGCGCCGCCTCGCATATGGCCAGCCGCTCGACGAGCCTGCGCCGTCTGCACCCTCGGCACCGTCCGAGCCGGACGACATGCGCGGCCGCAGCCGGGAGAAGGAGCGCACGCCGCTCGTCTCGCCATTGCCGAAACCGCTCACGCAGGAATAATTGCGAGTCACGAGATGTGGCGATCTGGTGATCTCGTGATGTGGTGATCGGGAGTCTGACGCTCTGAAGATTTCGCGATCGATCGAAAAATCACCAGATCACAACATCGCCACATCTCGTGATCGCGGTTCCTTCTCGCGCGCACTTCTCCATTGCCTTGCCCGGTCGGGCGCCGCTTGCGCTTGGCGAGCGGACGCTCGTCATGGGCATCCTCAACCTCACAGACGATTCGTTTTCGGAAGACGGCCTGGCCGCCGATCCAGGCCGCGCCATCGATGCCGTGCGCCGGATGGAGGAAGACGGCGCCGACCTGATTGACATCGGGGCCGAGTCGACGCGGCCGTCCGCGCCGCCGGTGTCCGCGGCCAGCGAAATTGCGCGCCTGCGCCCGGTGCTCCGGGCCATTGGCGGGCGCATGCGTGTGCCGCTGTCCATCGACACCACGAAGGCGGAGGTGGCCAACTTCGCGCTGGACGAAGGCGCCGCCATCGTCAATGACATCAGCGGCCTTGGCTACGACCCGGCCATGGGCCCACTCGTGGCGGCACTGGGCGTGCCGGTGGTGCTGATGCACATGCGCGGGCGCCCGTCGGACATGTACGCCCAGGCGCGCTACGACGATGTGGTGGTGGATGTGATGCGGGAGCTTCAGCGGTGCGTGGAGCGGGCGATTGGCGCGGGCGTCCGGTGGGACCGCCTGTTGCTCGATCCCGGTATCGGCTTTGCCAAACACCCCGAACACAGCTTTGCGGTGCTGGCGGGCACGGCACGCCTGGCCGAACTGGGCCGGCCCCTGCTCGTCGGCCCTTCGCGCAAGTCGTTCATGACCAGCGCCACCGGGCCGCTGCCCGCCCCCGAGCGCGACTGGCCGACGGCCGCCGCGGTGACGGCCGCGGTGCTGGCGGGCGCCCACATCGTGCGCGTGCATCGTGTGGCGGAGATGGTGCAGGTGGTGCGCGTGGCGGAGGCCATTCGGGCCGCCGCCGGGGCTTCGCGCGGTTCTCAGCCGCTTCTGCGGTAGGATCTCCAGCAACCAGACCCGCCGGCAGCAACGACACGGCTTCCCGGAGGCCTGTTTCGTTTCCATGTCCTGGTTTTCCGACCTGCTACAGCGTCCCCCCGTCACCTGGTGGGATCTTCTCGACATTGCCATCGTGTCGGTGGTGGTGTACGAGCTGCTGAAGCTCATTCGCGGCACGCGGGCCGTGCAGATGGCCATTGGCATTGCGCTGGTGGTGGGCCTGTTCTACGTGTCGCTGGGTCTCCAGCTCGAAACGCTCAACTGGTTGATCCGCAACGTCGTCGGCTACGTCGTCTTTGCCGCCATCGTCCTGCTGCAGACCGACATCCGCCGCGCGCTCGTGCACCTGGGCCGCGCGCCGCTGTTCCGCCGGTTCGAGCGCACCTCGAGCGATGACGACACCATCGAAGAACTCGTGGTGGCGGCCACCACGCTGGCCAGCCGGCGTATTGGCGCCATCATCGTGGTGGAGCGGCGGATCGGGCTGCGCAACTTCATCGAAAGCGGCATCCCGCTGGACGCGAAGCTTACCTACGACCTGCTGGTGTCCATCTTCCAGCGGTCGTCGCCGCTGCACGACGGCGCCGTCATCGTGCAGGGCGACCGGGTGGCAGCCGCGGCCTGTTTCCTGCCGCTCACGGTCAATCCGCGCCTGAGCCGTGACCTGGGATCACGTCATCGTGCG
>CAZZGM010000108.1:2271-3893 GCA_964653955.1 uncultured Bifidobacteriaceae bacterium
TCTGGGCGTGACCGAAGAGAACGACTCCATTGCCATCGTGGTATCCGAAGAAACCGGCAGCGTGGCGCTGGTGATGGACGGTGCCATCGAGCGGGGGCTGGATGCCGAGCGGCTGCGCGCGCGGCTCAAGTCGCTGATCACGGTGCGGCGGAACGAGCGGCGCGAGGAAGAGTTCTAGCCATGGCCCGCTTCTCCATCCGCAACCTCGGGTTGAAGATGTTGTCCATCTGCATTGCCGCGCTGCTGTGGCTGGTGGTGGCCGGCGAGCGTGTGGTGGAGCGCGTGCTGCGTGTGCCGGTGGAACTCCAGAACCTGCCCCCCGAGCTCGAGGTGATCAGCAATCCTCCCGAAACCGTGGAGGTGCGCGTGCGCGGGTCGTCCGGGTCACTCGGACGGATGGTGCCCGGTGACGTGTCGGTGGTGATTGATCTGCGTGCCGCGCGGACGGGGCGCCGCCTGTTCCACCTCACGCCGTCGCAGGTGTCCACCCCCTACGGCATGGAAGCCGTCCACGTGGCACCGGCGACGCTGACCATGGACTTCGAGACGACGGGCGTGCGGGTGATTCGTGTGGTTCCGACCATCGATGGTCAGCCCGCCCGCGGCTTCGAAATTGTCAGCGTCGTTGCCGAACCTCCCACGGTTGAGGTGTCGGGGCCGGAGAGCGTGCTGATGGAGCTACGGGAGGCGCTTACCGAGCCGGTGCTCGTGGATGGACAGACCACCACCGTGCGCGAAGTCGTGACGGTGGGGGTGACCGAGTCCTCCGTGCGCGTGCGGTCGCCTCAGACGACCACCGTGACCGTGACGATTGCGGAAACAAAGCCAGAAACAAAGCCATGAAACTGTTCGGGACCGATGGAATTCGCGGCAAGGCCGGTGACGCGCCGCTGGACGCGCCGACGGTGGCGCGCGTGGGTGCCGCGCTGGCGAGGGCGCGCGAGGCGGCGGGAGCGCCCATGCGCGTGCTCGTCGGGCGCGACACGCGCGAGTCCGGTGTGTGGATTGAAGAAGCACTGGCGCGGGGACTGGCCAGCGAAGGCGCGGACGTGATCAGCGCCGGCGTCCTGCCGACGCCCGCCATTGCCTGTCTGACGCCGCGCGGCCGCTTCGATGCCGGCATCGTGATTTCCGCTTCGCACAATCCGTTCGAGGACAACGGCATCAAGGTGTTCGCACGCACGGGAGAGAAGCTGGGCGAGACCCTCGAGCAGAAGGTCGAAGCCGTGGTGGCCGATGATTCGTGGCAGGTGCGGGCGGATGTGGTGCCGGCGGTGGTGCATCGCGACCTGTCGAACGACTACCTCACGCACGTGCGCGGCATCATCGGCGATGCCGGACCGCTGGCGGGATCGCAGGTGGTGCTCGACTGCGCCAACGGTGCGACCGCCGCCATTGCTCCGGCGTTTTTCCGATCGCTCGGCTTCCGCGTGGAAGCCATTGGCGTGACGCCAGACGGCCGCAACATCAATCGCGACTGCGGGTCGACGCACCTGGCGCCGCTCTGTGAGCACGTGGTCCGCTCCGGAGCACGCATGGGCATTGCCTTTGATGGCGATGGCGATCGGGCGCTCTTCGTCGACCCGCAGTCGCGATTGATGTTGCGGCCGTCTGGCGTCACG
>CAZZGM010000108.1:3903-5520 GCA_964653955.1 uncultured Bifidobacteriaceae bacterium
AGCGGGAAGGCCGCCTTGCCGGCAATGCCGTGGTGGCCACGGTCATGAGCAACATCGGCCTCGAAATCGCGCTTCGCGAGCGGGGGATTGCGCTCGAACGCTGCCCGGTCGGCGACAAGTACGTCATGGAGGAAATGCAGCGCCGCGGCATCGTGCTGGGCGGCGAGCAGTCGGGCCACGTGATTTTCGCGTCACACCTCATGACGGGTGACGGCATCGGCACGGCGCTCCAGGTGTTGCGCGTGATGGCCGCCACCGGCCGCGACTTGTCGGAGCTGGCTGGCGCACTGGTCACCTATCCGCAGGTCCTGCTGAACGTGCGCGTCCGCGAACGCAGTGACTACCTCGCCGTGCCTGCCATTGCCGAGGCCATCCGCAGTGTGGAAACGCGCGTGGACGGTCAGGGGCGGCTGTTGATCCGCTATTCGGGTACCGAGCCGCTGCTGCGCATCATGCTCGAGGGCCGGCAGCAGAACGAGATTGCCGCCTGGGCCGAGGAAATTGCCGCCGTCGTCCGCACGCACCTGGCGTGAGGGAAGGGCGAAGGCGGGACGCAAGGCAAAAGGCAGAAGGCAAAAGGCAGAAGGCAAAAAGCTAGATGGCGACGCTGTCGGTCAACGTCAACAAGGTGGCCACGCTGCGCAACTCGCGTGGCGGGGCGGTGCCGTCGCTCATCGAGGCCGTGCGCGTGTGTATCGATGCCGGCGCACCAGGCATTACCGTGCACCCGCGCGCCGACGAACGTCATGTGAGGCGACGGGACGTGCTCGACATTGCCGACGAGCTGTCGGCGCTTGACGGCCGCGTCGAGTTCAACATCGAAGGCGACCCTCGTCCCGACCTGGTGGAACTGGTGCTGGCCGTCAGGCCGCAGCAGTGCACGCTCGTGCCCGTTCTGCCTGGAGAGATCACGAGCCAGGCGGGCTGGTCGCCCGAGACGCCCATCGGCGATTTGCGCGACACGGTGTCCCGTCTGCGCGCCGCCGGCATCCGCGTCAGCATTTTCGTGGACCCGGACGAAGCCCCCATCCGCTGGGCGCGGCGCCTTGGCGCGGATCGCGTCGAGCTCTACACGGAACCGTTCGCGCGCGCGTTCGAGCGCGGCCCGGCGGCTGCTGCCGAGTCGTTTGCCCGCTACGAGTCAGCCGCGCGGCTCGCGCACGACGAAGGGCTTGGCGTCAATGCCGGCCACGACCTCGACCTGCGTAATCTGACGATGTTCCATGCGCTGCCCTATCTGGATGAGATGTCCATCGGGCACGCGCTCATCGGTCATGCCTTGTTCGTCGGGTTGTATCGCGCAGTGCAGGACTATCTGGCTGCCGTCAGGGGCACCGAAGGGTGAGCGGCCGGCACCTGCGGCGCGCGGTGCAGCTGGCAGTGGTCCTGGCGCTTGCCGTCGAGGTGCTGGCGGATGCCGCGCAGACGAGCCGCGCCGTACATCTGACGACGGCGGATGGTGTTGCCGTGGCCGGACAGTTGTACGAAGCCGACCAGCGTCCGGCGCCCGCGGTGGTGCTGGTTCACATGCTGGGCCGTGCGCGTGGCGACTGGGACAACGTGGCTCGTGTGCTGCAGGCGGCCGGGATGACCGCGCTGGCCATCGATCTGCGCGGG
>CAZZGM010000108.1:5530-9001 GCA_964653955.1 uncultured Bifidobacteriaceae bacterium
CTGCGCGGGCACGGCGCGTCAGGCGGCAGCGGCGAGGCGTCGGCCGACATGGTGGGTGACGTGCGCGCCGCCGTGGAGTGGCTGGCGGCGCAGCCCGACGTTCGTTCGGACGCCATTGGCGTGGCCGGGGCGTCCCTTGGGGCAAACCTCGCCTTGCTGGCGGCGGCCGGCGACACGGGTGTTCGGGCCGTGGCCGCGGTATCGCCGTCGCTCGACTATCGCGGTGTTCGCGTCGGACCCGATGTCATGCGGCGCCTGGCGGGCCGGCACGTCTGGATGGCGGCCAGTACCGACGATCCGCTGGCGTTGCGCACCATCAAGGGCCTCACGGTCGACAACGTGGCCATCGACCAGCAACTGAGCGGTGTGGCGGCGCACGGGTTGCACCTGCTGACGGCCGACCCCGACCTGGCGGGTGCGCTGGTGGACTGGCTGCATCAGCGGCTGATATTCTGAGCGCTGGTCATGCGGGCAGATTCCATCGTATTTGCAGTAGCCGGCGTGCTGTTCGGCATCATCGTCGGCTGGGTGCTGGGCAGCCAGCAGGCGGCACGAACGACACCCGTGGCGGCCGTGGCGGCACAGGTTCAGGGAAGCGCGCAGGCGCAGCAGCAGGGCAGCCGCGCGGTGCCGCTGGACCAGGAGCGCGTGCGGGCGCTGCAGGCGGTGGCGGAGCAGAACCCGCGCGACGCGCAGCCGCGCGTGCAACTGGGCAACATGTACTTCGACGCCGAGCAGTATCCCGAGGCCATCTCGTGGTACGAGCAGGCGTTCGTGCTGGACGGTCAGGATCCCAACCTGTCGACCGACCTGGGCGTGGCGTACTACTACACCAACCAGCCGGACCGAGCGATCCAGCAGTTCGACCATTCCCTCTCGGTGGATCCAAAGCACACCAAGACGCTGCTCAATCTGGGGATTGTGCGGGCGTTTGGCAAGCAGGACCTGCAGGGCGCGGCCCGGGCCTGGGAGCAGGTGGTGGCCATTGCACCGGACAGCCCCGAAGGTCAGGCGGCGAGGAAGGGCCTCGAGGGGATCCAGAGCGCGCATCCGCCGGGGAGCACCGAAGGCAGGTAGGGCTGTGTTGCTGCGCGCGCTGCTCCTTTTCCTCCTGTTCCTTTTTGTCGCGCGGGCCGTCTGGCGCCTGCTGGAGGGGATACTGCGGGGCATTGGGGCGGCGCCGCCGGCGCGCAGCGGCCGCGGCAGCGGGGGACCGGCCGCCGTCCGGATGGCCCAGTGCCCCGTCTGCGGCACGTTTGTCGTGCCCGGTAAGGCCCTGACCGGTGTGGACAAGGGCGCGCCCGTGTACTTCTGCTCGGACGCGTGCCGCCAGCGGTTTGTTGCCTGACAGGACACGTGGTGCGTACCGAAGAACAGATTCGAGCCGACATCGTCGAATGCGGGCGGCGCCTGTGGCATCGCGGCTTCGTGGCGTCGAACGACGGCAACATCAGCGTCAGGCTCGAGGGCGAACGCCTCATCACCACACCGACCGCCGTGTCGAAGGGGTTCATGACCCCCGACATGATGGTGATTACCGACCTCGAGGGCCGCAAGCTGGCCGGCGAGCGGAACGCTTCGTCCGAGCTCAAGATGCACCTCGAGGTGTACCGTCATCGCCCGGACGTGAAGGCGGTGGTGCACGCTCACCCGCCCACCGCCACGGGCTTTGCCGTGGCCGGGATTCCGCTGGACAGGGCTGTGCTGGCCGAGGTCATCACCACGCTCGGCAGCATTCCCATTGCCGAGTACGCCACCCCGTCCACCGAAGAACTGCCGGCCGCGGTTCGCCGATACATCAAGGCGCACGATGGCCTGCTGCTGGCCAATCACGGGGCGCTGGCCGTGGGCGGCGACGTCTACGCGGCGTATTACCGGATGGAAACCATCGAACACTTTGCCACCATCAGTCTGGTGGCCCGGACGCTCGGGCGCGAGCACCTGCTGTCGCGTTCCGAAGTGGAGCGGCTCCAGGGGCTGCGCGGCATGTACGGGATTGCCTCGCCGGCGCCCATCTGCACGGACGACGGTGCCGTGTCGGAAGCCGACGGCCAGGTGGCGTGTCAGGTGGTGCAGGCGCCGGATACGGGCGCGGCGCGGCTGGTGCCCGACATTCCGGGCGTGCCGGGCGCGGCCGGCACGGATGGAGAGATTCGGCTAACATACCGTGAACTCACGGCGCTCATCGAAGATGCCGTGCGCGCGTTGAAGTAGGTTGGAGGAACGAATGGGTGAAGCGCTGGGCATGGTCGAAACCAAGGGGCTGGTTGCCATGATCGAGGCAGCCGATGCCATGGTGAAGGCCGCCAAGGTGACGCTGGTGGGCTGGGAGAAGATTGGCGCAGGCTACGTGACGGCCATCGTCCGCGGCGATGTCGCCGCGGTGAAGGCGGCCACCGATGCCGGTGCCGCCGCGGCGCGTCGCGTCGGCGAGCTGGTGTCGGTGCATGTCATCCCGCGCCCGCACGCCAACCTCGAAGACGTCCTGCCCATCGGCAAGGCCAACGCGAAGAGCTAGGCCCGCGAGACCGGGTCATGCTTCTCGCTCGCATCGTTGGCACTGTCGTCGCCACGCGGAAGGACCCGCGCCTGGTCAGCAGCAAGCTGCTGCTGGTGCGGCCGGTGGATCCGGGTGGTGCGGTGGAGGGCAACCATCTCGTTGCCATCGACACCGTGGATGCCGGCGTCGGCGAAACCGTTCTCATCGTCAGCGGCAGCTCGGCCCGGATGGCCTCGGGTCTGAAGGACTGCCCCGTGGATGCGGCCATTGTCGGCATCATCGATCACGTCGACGTCCCGGAGTAAACCGGTGCAACTGGGCCGCGTCATTGGCGACGTCGTCGCTACCCGCAAGGACCCGCAGTTCGATGGCATCACGCTGCTGATTGTCCAGCCCGTGGCTGGAGACGGCTCGGACGTTGGCCGCGCCATCGTGGCCGTCGATGCCGTTGGCGCCGGCGTTGGCGAACATGTGTTTTTCGTGCGCGGCAAGGAAGCCAGCTTCCCCTTTCATCCAATCGAGGTCCCGGCCGATGCCGGCATCGTGGGCATCGTCGACCACTGGACCACCGCGGACGGCGAACGGAGGCCGGCATGATTCTGGCGCGGGTGGTTGGCCAGGTCGTGTCGACGGTGAAGCGCCCGCAGTTCGAGGGCGCCAAGCTGCTGCTCGTGCAGCCCGAAAGCCCTGACGGCACGCCCCGCGGCAGTACGTTGCTGGCCGTGGATTCGGTTGGCGCCGGTGTCAGCGAGCGCGTGCTTGTGGTGGTGGAAGGCCGCGCGGCTGGCGAAGCGCTTGGACGGGCCCGCGCGCCGGTCGATGCGGCCATCCTTGGCATCGTGGATCACGTGGACGTGGACGAGCGCGAAGACGCTCCCCGCAGGCCATGACCGACGACGAGGTTCGGCAGATCGTGCGGCAGGCCATCGGGCGCCACCTGCGCGGCCAGGCGGCGGCTCTGGTCCCGGACG
>CAZZGM010000109.1:0-3058 GCA_964653955.1 uncultured Bifidobacteriaceae bacterium
CGGGGCCGGGTGCAGCAGCAGCGGCACGTGCGCCAGCAGGCGCTGCGTGAGCATGTCGGCCCCGTCACGCGCGGCCATTCTCGGACTCGGCAGCGGCGTCACCCTGGGCTCGGCGCTCACCCATGGCCTCGAGCAGGCGGTGGTCCTGGAAATTTCTCCAGAGGTCGTGGAGGCCTCGCATCATTTCGATGCCGTCAACCACCGGCCGCTGGACGACAGCCGCACCCGCCTCGTTGTCGGCGACGGCCGAACGCACCTGCGCCTGTCCGGCGAGCAGTACGACGTCATCGTGTCCGAGCCGTCGAATCCCTGGATGGCCGGCATCGCCTCGCTCTTCACGCGGGAGTTTTTTGAAATCGCGCGGGCACGCCTGGCGCCGGGCGGTGTGCTGTGCCAGTGGGCCCACACCTACGACATCAGCGACAGTGATCTGAAGTCGATTGTCGCCACGTTCCTCTCGGTGTTCCCGGACGGCACGTTGTGGATGGTGGGCGACGGCGACATCCTGCTGGTCGGGTCCACCGAGCCGCTGGCGGACCGGATGGCCGGCGTCGCGCAGGCGTGGCAGCGCCCGGGCGTGGCCGACGACCTGGCTTCGGTTGGCGCCACGGCGCCGCTGGCGGTGCTGTCGCTGTTCGTGGCCGAAGGTGATGCGCTGCGCACCTGGGCGGCGGGCGCGCCGATACAAACCGACAGGCGGGCACGGCTGGAGTTCACGGGACCACAGTCGATTTTTGGAGCGTCTCCAGCCGACAACACGCGCCTGCTGCGCGACCTGGCCGCGGCCAGCCCACGGCCCTCGGCGGTCGACGCGGCACTGACCGCCGCCACGGCGGCGGACTGGCGCGCCGTTGGCGACATGCTGCTGCAGGCCGACAGCTATCGCTCGGCGCTCGATCACTTCGTGCGCGCCGTCGAACGTGATCCACGCGAGCAGGCCGCACTCGACGGCATGGTGCGCGCGTCGGTGCCGGCCGGACAAATCACGAGGGTGGGCGATTTGTTGTCGCGCCTGGCCGCCGACCCGGCCCACGACGAAGCACGCCTGGCGTTGTCGCGCCTGCTGGCGGCGCAGGGCAATTTCAACGAAAGCGCCCGTCTGCCGCTGGCCCTGCTCCAGACGAATCCGGGACATCACGGCGCCCTGGAACAACTGGCGTCGGTACTGAGCGATGCCGGCGACGCCGATCGCCTGGCGCCGGTCGTCGCGCGCCTGCGCGCCGATGCGCCGCGCGAGGCTGCCACGCACTACTACAGCGCCACGCTGGCGTTCCTTCAGAACCGGCCAGACGTGGCCATTCGCGACGCGGAAACGGCCCTGGCCATCGACCCGCGCCACGCCCGCGCCCGCAACCTCCTGGGGGCCACGCTCGCCGGCCTTGGTCAGCACGATCGTGCGCGCACGGCGTTCATGGCCGCCATGGAAGCCGACCCGCGCGACCCGGCCGCGTATGCCAACCTCGCGACGCTGGAACTGGAGGCCGGCAATCGCGACGCCGCCCGCCGCTACTTCGCGGAAGCCCTCACCATCGATCCGTCGAACGAAGGCGCTCGCCAGGGACTGACCAAAGTCCTGCCAGCACGTTGAGGCATCGATCGCATCCAAATAGCTGAAGTCCCGGATCCAAGCCCCGGGACCACAATTGGAGACATCCGGCGTGAGCCACCAGGACGTTTGGCAGGATGTCTGCCTGCCGGACGACTCCTCGGAGTTTTACCCGCTGCACGAGGCCCTGTTCGTGCGTCTCCCATGCCCTGGTGTGCATCTTCCGAGACAGCACCATCCGGATCGAAGATTGCATGGGCGCTCGCACAAGGAGCAAGCCGATGAGCGTGGTTCGGTTGTTGGGGTTCTCCACGCTGCAGTGCGGATGCGTCGTCGGCAAGTACCGCGACGTCGCCAGCACGCGCGAAGTGGTGTATGTGGAAGAGAAGGGCGTCTCGTGCGACAGCCATGCGCACCGGCGGAACCAGACGGTGGTGGCCGCCCGTGAGCGGTTTGTCGGCACGCTGGTAAGCGCAAGCCTCCGCGCGTCCTGACATTTCATCCTGCCCACACCGGTGCGACCCACAGGGGCCCGCGCCGACGTGGCAATCATTCGTGTACGCAGGGCGCCAGGCACTCGCCGGTGCCGTTCCCATCCTGCGGGTCAACCTCCTGACCGCCGCGCCTTCCTGCCTGTCGCTCGCTCTCCCTTCTGCCTCGGTCTCCTCGCGGTCCTGCTCCTCCGCTCCTTCTTCTCCAGCCCTGCGTCTCGGGCCCTCTACAGCCCAGCCCGGCAGTTTTCGCAAGGATGCTTCATGACCAAGCCATGATCGATACAGATGCCTTTCCCAGCGTGTGTGTCATGAATCAATCTGTTTTTCCGAACATTAATGTTGAATCAATCAAACATACAGATATATGATTCGGGCATTCTGGAGCCCAACACCTTGGACCTTCGCCAACTCGAAATCATCCGCGCGATTGCGGAAACCGGTTCCTTCACGGCCGCCGGCCACAAGCTGCATGTCTCACAATCGGCCATCAGCCGACAGATTCTGCTGCTCGAGGACGAGCTGAAGGAGCCAGTGTTCCTGCGCGTGGGACGCCGTATCCGCATCACGCCCGCTGGTGAATCGCTGCTCCAGCTCAGCCATCGGGTCTTCCAGGATCTCAACGACACCATTGCCGGCATCACCGACAGCCAGGAGTCGCTGCGCGGAACCGTGCGCCTGCTTGGCGGCATGACCGTCTGCCTCTATGTCTTTCCGACGCTGCTGACCGAACTCAAGAGCCAGCATCCGGAGGTGGACCTGAAGGTGATGACCGGCAGTTCCGAGCGCTGCATCCAGCAGTTGCGGTCGGGCACGGGCGATCTGGCCCTGCTCACGCTGCCGATGGACCAGTCCGATCTGGTGACGGTTCCGGTGCTGCAGGAAGAACTGCTGCTGGTGACGGCCGCGCGGCATCCGCTGTCGCGCAAGCGCAAGGTGCTGCCGCAGGACCTGGTGCGTCAGCCGTTCGTGCTGTTCGAGTCGGGCTCCAACACGCGGCGGGCCATCGACGAGTTTTTTA
>CAZZGM010000109.1:3068-3288 GCA_964653955.1 uncultured Bifidobacteriaceae bacterium
ATGGTCCGGACAGGCGTCGGGGTGAGCATCATCCCCTACCAGGCCGGTGCGCGTGACGTCTCGAACGGTCAGCTGTTCTTCTCGCGCATCGAGGGCCGATCGCTGGTGCGCGAAACCGGATGGGTGTACCCGCGTATGAGCCGCACGCCGCGCGCCGTGCAGGAAACCATCAAGGCGTTCGAGCGCGTGAAGTCGAAGCTGCGGCTCATGCCGTAAGGAG
>CAZZGM010000109.1:3298-8980 GCA_964653955.1 uncultured Bifidobacteriaceae bacterium
CCCACCACCATGCCCAATCAGCGCGACCGCGTCATCTCACTCGTGCTCTCCGATGAGGAGTGGCAGGCGTTCGTGAGACTTCAGCCCCAGCCGGTCGCCTGGCTTCGCGAGCGTATTGCCGAAGCCGTTACCGCTGCTGGGTCCCCGACGCAGCCGGCTGGCGCAGCGTGTAGGACGTCCGCGAAATCACGTTGAGCCCCGGCCGGTTGACCTTCACTTCCACCTTGCGCGTGCGCTTCAGCGGGTCGGGGTTCGACGAGTAGTAGCCGAGCACGTAGTAGTCGCTGGTTTCGGCATCGATACGCTTCAGCGCCTTGCTGAAGTCGTTCTGGTTCACCACCGCAATGCCGCCGGTTTCCTCCGCCAGCACCCGCAGGCTGTCCTGCGTCTTGCGGACGTAGTTGTTCCACTCCATCGCTCCCATCTGTTCATCCATGTCCTGGCCGGCCACCAGGCCGCGCGGATCGATGGTGTAGAGCGTGGCGTTGGCGCGATTGGCGGTGCGCGTCACCTCGGCCAGTTCGCGCGCCAGGTCGGCTTCGGCAAACTGTCCCTGGTTGAACTGTCCCCGAAGCTGTTCCCCTTCTTCGCGCGTCTGGCCGAAACGTCCGCCGAAGACCGGATCCTCACCAAGCCGCGATTCCGCGAAGGGGTTGAAGTCGTACCCGTTGCTCACCCAGACGACGGCCTTGCGGCGGTTGTTGATCCGTTCCATCTGCCGCAGCATGTCGTAGGCGGTCTGGAACGCCACGTGCGCGCGGTAGCGGACTTCGCTCGGCCCATCCGCGCTTTCGGCACCCTGGATGACGTCGGACGGCCGCAGCCCGTTGCCCGTGATGCGCTTGATGGACTCGTCCAGCACCTTGCGGTCGTAGGTGGGATCGATGGCCAGCGACGAAGGACCGGTCGACACGATCGAGAACATGTCGCCTTCGTGAATGAGCTCGCGCGACACGCGCTTGAACAGGTCACGAATACGCCCGGTGTTCCGGAAGTCGAGATGCAGGTCGTCGACAATGATCAGGAAGATGCGCCCGGTGGTGTCGTTACGCGGACGCGTGGGCGGCAGAATGATGCCCTCCTGCGTCGGCGGCGGTGGCGGTGCCAGCAGGTTGTGCACGCGTCCACCATGCACCAGCGTGAACGACGTGACGTCCTGGGGCACACCATCCTCCAGAATCACGAAGTCATCCTTGGTGAGGTCCGCCACGAACTGTTCCTGGTTGTTGCGGACGATGGCATCCATCGTGACCAGGTCGATGTTGACGCGGAAGGTAGGCTGCGAGCCCTGCGGATCGCCCTGGGCCGGTGCGGCAGGCGTCTGCGCCCCAAGGGCCGCCGCCGACAGGACCAGCGCCGTCACTACGCCGAGACGAAGGCCACGGTTCACCATGGTGGGATTATAAGGCGGGTAGGATAGTAGGAGTACATGCGGATTGCTCTCGCCTCCGATCATGCCGGGTTCGAACTGAAGCGGGATCTGGCCGGCCACCTGGCCAGGGCCGGTCACGACGTCCTCGACCTCGGCACCCACTCCACGGCCCCCGTCGACTATCCGGATACGGCCGAGGCGGTGGCCACCGCCATCCGCAACGGACAGGTGGACCGCGGCATCCTGTTGTGCGGCAGCGGCGCCGGCGTGTCGGCCGCGGCATCGAAGTTCCCCGGCATTCGCGCCGCGGTGTGTCACGACACCTACAGTGCCCGCCAGGCCGTGGAACACGACGACCTGAACGTGCTCTGCCTGGGCGCCCGGGTCATCGGGACGGCGCTGGCGCGGACGCTGGTGGATGCCTTCGTGGGCGCGAGCTTCTCGGGAGAAGAACGCCACCTGCTGCGCCTGGCCAAGCTCGACGCGCTCGAGCGCCGCTTCGTTCGCGAGGACTAGCCCAATCGTCGGGCGAGCATGACACGCCTCCTGAAAGTCGCCGCGGTGCTGGCCGGCCTTGCGGTCCTGGCACTCGTGGGCCGCGAGGTCCCGGAACAACTGCCGAGGTTCACCGCCTGGGTCGCGTCCCTCGGCGCCTGGGGTCCGCTGGCCTTCATTGCCGGCTACAGCATCGCGCCGGTGGTGTTTGCTCCGGCGTTCCTGCTGACCATTGCCGCCGGCGCCATCTTCGGCTTCGTGAAGGGCGTCATCTACGTGATGATTGGCGCCACGATTGGCGCCACGCTCGCCTTTCTCATGGGCCGTTATGTCGCGCGCCAGTTCGTGGAAAACCTGCTGGTCCGCGAGCCCCGGCTCCAGATTATCGACCGCGCCGTGGAACGCCACGGATTCCGGCTCGTGGCTCTGCTGCGGATGTCGCCGGCGGTGCCGTTCGTGTTGCTCAACTATGCGCTGGGGCTGAGCCGTATCCGCCTGCTCGATTACGTCGCGGCCAGCATCGGGATGCTCCCGGTGGTGGCCATGTACGTGTACTCGGGAAAGATTGCCGGCGATCTCGCCTCACTCGCCAGCGGCGCGGCACAGCCGAAAGGACCGATGTACTGGGTGTTCATCAGCATCGGGTTCGTGTCGACCGTCGGCATCACGGTCATGGTGACGCGGCTGGCGCGGCAGGCCATCGAGCAGGACGTCATCCACACGGGCACCGCGCCGGAACCTTGAGACGGTAGAGCCGGCTCTCGGGCTTTCCCCACCGAAGCTCGCCGTCGGTTCCGCGAGCGAAGGTTGGGTCAGGCGGGCGACGACAGCAGCGTGCGGCGCAGTTCGTCGAACTGACGATCGGCCTCACGCACGCCCTCGAGCACGGCGTCCGGCGTGAGCCACGTATCGGGGTTGAGTGCTTCGGCGCGGGCCACCCAGCCTTCGAGTGTTGGCGCGTCGAACGCCTGCTCGTGGATACGCGCCATGATTTCGGAAAACCGCGCGCGCAGCCGCGTGGCAATCTCGCGCCCGACCAGCTCTTCGAGCAGGCCGTGCGTGGTCGGAATGGGGACATCCTCGGGCGCGACCTCGGCGGCACCCATGACCATGGCGGCATCAGCCTCGGCCGGCTCCTGACGGGCTGGCGGTGGAGGTGCGCCGCGTCCGTCGCGCCGTCCGGCGCGTGTCCGGCGGGCCGGACGGGCCGGCGCGGCCACTTCCTCTTCCGGCGGCATCACCTCGCGCAACGCCAGAATGGCCGGCCAGTCGAACTCGATGTCCGGGTGCTGCTCTTCGATGCCGCGGATGACCTCTTCGTCGAGCGCCGGGCGGCCAATCAGCACGCCAGGCGCGGTCCTGTACCAGTAGAGGACGCGGGGCCGGACATCCGGCGCATCGGCATGCAGCAGAAACGTATGTTCGAAACCGCGGCGGTCGCGGGTCAGACGCAGAAACGGCACGGGGCTCCCATCAACGGCGCTTCTTCGCTCCGGCCTTGGCCTTTGTCCTGGCCTTCACCGTCACATGCGGCTTCGCCTTGGCAGCCGGCTTTGCGGACGCACGCGCGGGAGCCTTGGCAGCTGGTTTTGCGGCGGCCTTGACGGCTGGTTTGGTCCGGGCTTTTGCTGCCGCGGCCGTGGGCTTGTCCACCTTGGCCTTGGCCGAGGACTTCGCCTTGGGCGCAGGCCTGGCTTTCGTTTCGGGCCTGGCTTTCGCGTCCGGTTTGGTTTTGGCCACCGATTTCGCCGTCGCCTTGGGCCTGGAGGCCGGTTCCTTCGCCGCCTTTGGCGGGTTGGGCGACTTGTAGACCTGCGTGAACCGCACCTGCTGGTCCAGGCCGGCGTGGTAGGTCCAGATTTCGCTGACGTCGAACTGCTGTTCCTCGCAAATCCGGCGCGCGGTGTCGACCATCTGCGGCGGAATGTAGAGATGGAACGGCACGCTCAACCGGCACAGGACGGCCCACTGTGCCCGCGCCTCGAGCAGATGCACCGACTCGGCGGTTTCCACTTCGACGGTCCCCTCCAGCTTCCGCACACGCCCGGGGCTGAACAGCACGAGATCGGGAAACAGCACCAGGCTCCCGGCCGTGACCGATTCGGTCTGCTGGGCGCCGGGATTGATGACCACCTCGTGTTTACGTTTGTAGCGCTGCTGCAGCTGTCGGATGACGCGGTCGTGCTCCAGCTGCTCGCGGATCGGGCGTGTGTAAATGGGGCTCACTCGGCCTCCGAGGGACTCCTGAGGGACGGGCGATACTATAGCATTTGGTCATATGCCACGAACCGTCCACCTGATTGGGGCCCCTCTGGATCTGGGTGGAAATCGCCGCGGCACCGACATGGGTCCCTCGGCGTTTCGTATTGCCGGGCTGGCCGATCACCTCACCGCCCTGGGCCTGACCGTCGTGGACAAAGGCGACATTGCGTCCCCCATTCCCGAGACCAAGGGACCGGGTGATCCCCGCAAACGGTACGTCAAAGACATTGCCAAAGTGTGTCAGCGCCTCTACCAGACGGCCCTGGCCACGCTGGACGAAGGCGCCCTGCCCCTCGTCCTCGGCGGCGACCACTCGGTGGGTGCCGGGTCGGTCGCGGCCTCAGCCGCCTGGCTCCGGCGCGCGGGCAAGCCGCTGGGCCTCATCTGGGTCGACGCCCACGGCGATGCCAACAGCCCGGCCACCACCAGCTCGGGCAACGTGCACGGTATGCCGCTGGCGGCTCTGCTCGGCCGCGAACCATTCGAGCTGGGACGATTCCACGGTGACGGTCCGGCCGTCGAGGCCCAGCACACGGTGCTGGTGGGCATCCGCAACCTCGACGATGTGGAGAAGGAGATTTTGAAGGCGGCTCAGGTGCACGTCTTCACGATGCGCGACGTGGATCGGATGGGCATTGCCGAGGTCATGGAGCGCGCGCTGACCATTGCCGGGCGCGGCACCGGCGGCATCCACGTGTCGTTCGATCTGGATGTATGTGATCCGTCACTCGCGCCGGGCGTGGGCACCCCGGTCAAGGGCGGCCTCGACTATCGCGAAGCGCACGTCGTCATGGAGATGGCCGCGGAATCGGAGAGGCTGCTGGCGCTGGATCTGGTCGAGGTGAATCCAACGCTCGACGTCCGCAACACGACCGCGGCTCTTGGCGTGGAACTGGCGCTGTCGGCGCTCGGCAAGCAGATTCTCTGATCGCCTGCGGCGCCAGGATCAGTTGCGCAACGCGCGTGCCTCCTCGAGCATGCCTTCGAGCGTGTCCATCAGCATGACCAGCGAGTAGGGCTTCTCCACCAGCCGCGTGAGCGGCCGGATGGTTTCGAGGTCCGCGGATTCGGACGGCAGTCCCGAGAAGATGATCACGGGCACGTCGGGCGGCATCGACACCACCACTTCGCGGCCGGTGCCACGCCGCAGGCGCAAATCGATAATGGCGGCCGCCGGGCGCTGCTTCTTGATGGCATCCAGTCCTTCGTCGGCGGTTTCTGCCGTGACGACCGTGTACTGACGCATCTGCAGGAACTTCACCAGCGTCTGCCTGACGGCGGTGTCGTCTTCGGCGACGAGAATGACAGGAGCGATTTCGTTGTCCACGCGGCAAGAGCCTCGCGCCAATTCTCTGTCAGTCCGGAAAAAACCTCAAGCCGGCAGGCGGCTCATGCGTGCGCGGGATGGTGACAATGCGGAATGGCTCGGCTGGCGGCGCAAGGCCTTGTAGAATGATTGACGCACGTTCCGGGCCGCTAGCTCAGTGGTAGAGCACCTGCCTTTTAAGCAGAGGGTCGCAGGTTCGATCCCTGCGCGGCCCACCAACCTCCGC
>CAZZGM010000110.1:0-5045 GCA_964653955.1 uncultured Bifidobacteriaceae bacterium
GTAGCGGGTGGCGAGCGCCCCGATGTAGGCACGTTCGCGTGGGGCGGCCGTGTCCTTCAGGGCCAGCGCCTTCCGGGCGAGTTCGTGGGCCTTCGGTTCATCGGCCGGGTCCATGGCGGCGTTGATGTTCGGTCCGAGGACGAGTGCCTGGCCCCAGTAGGCCATGGCCAGCGACGGATCGAGCCGCGCCGCTTCGGCGTAGGCCCGGCCGGCCTCGGCGTGATTGAAGCCGTAGGTCAGGTTGAGCCCCTGGTTCATGAACAGCTGCGCCTGCTCCACGGCCGTGTTGACCGGGAAGGTGTGGACACCGAGGTTCTGGAGGCGGGGCGCCACCGGCGCACCTGGCTGGGTCACCTCGTTGTATCCGGGTGGCGTGTCGTAGTGTTTGTGCTGCGGGACTGGTGCGGTCTGCGGATGGACCGGAGCGGCCAGGCTCAGAAGCACGATGGCCAGCGCGACGGTGAGATTGCTCGAACGTTCCATGTCTGTGTTTGTCTCCTGCAACAGCAATACGGGTTGCCAGCAGCCAAAGACGTCGGATCGTGGTGAGAGAGTGGTGAGGATTTGGTAAGAACGGTGCCGCGCTACAATGCTCCGGTTCCCGTCGGGGGCGGCACCGGGCGCACATGATAGCAGACCGTGTCCTCACGTTCGGCGAGTATCGGCTGGATCCGCTCAGCGGACACCTGTATCGCGGCACGGCCCCCGTGGCGCTCACGCCGAAGGCGTTTGCGCTGCTCCAGTGCCTCACGGATCAGGCTGGCCGGCTGGTGTCCAAGGCCGAGCTGCTGTCGGCGGTCTGGCCGGACGTCTTCGTTGGCGATGCCGTGCTGAAGAGCACGATCCGCGAATTGCGCCGGGCTCTCGAGGATAGCTCCCAGACGCCACGCTTCATCGAGACGGCGCATCGCCGCGGCTATCGTTTCATGGCGCCGGTGACCTTCGAGCCGGCATCTCCCTCCGGCCCGGCGGCCGTCACGGGTCTGGTCCCGCCGGTGCGCGCCGTGACGCCACGTGTGAGCTACGCCCACAGCGGCGACGTGAATATTGCCTATCAGGTGGTCGGTGACGGGCCGATCGATCTCGTCTTCGTGATGGGATGGGTCTCGCATCTGGACTGGTTCTGGAACGAACCATCCTTCGCGCGGTTTCTGCAGCGCCTGGCCGGCATGGCGCGGCTGATTCTGTTCGACAAGCGCGGCACGGGGCTCTCGGATCGTGTGTCCGATCACGAACTGCCGTCGCTCGAGCAGCGCATGGACGATGTACGGGCGGTCATGGAGGCAGCCGGTTCGAGCCGGGCGGTGTTGCTGGGGGTGTCGGAGGGCGGCCCGCTCTGCACGTTGTTCGCGGCCACGCATCCGGACCGGACCGTGGCGCTCATCATGATTGGCTCCTATGCGCGCCGGTTGCGCGACGTGGACTATCCGTGGGGCGTGACACGGGAAGAACGTGACCACTTCTGCCAGACGATTCTCGACGAATGGGGCGGGCCGGTGGGCATCGGCGAACGTGCGCCGTCTCGCGCCGACGATCCGGTATTCCGCGAGTGGTGGGCGTCCTATCTGCGGATGGGGGCCAGCCCGGGCGCCGCTGTCGCGCTGACCCGGATGAACGCGGACATCGACGTGCGGGCCGTGTTGCCAAGCATTCGCGTGCCGACACTGGTGGTACACCGGACAGGCGATCGGTGTCTGCGCGTCGACGAAGGGCGGTTCGTCGCATCGCGGATTCCCGGTGCCCGTTTCGTCGAGCAGCCGGGCGCCGACCATCTGCCGTTCGTCGGCGATCAGGACGCCGTGCTGGGGGACATCGAACGATTTCTTGCGGTCGCCCACACGCCGCGCGATGCCGACCTGGTACTGGCGTCGGTGCTCACCGTCCGGGTGCTGGACGAGGGCCCGTCATTCGATCGACTGCGCGAGGTGTTCGAGCGGGAAGTCAACCGGAACCGGGGCCAGGTCGTTGACGCGGGAACGGGGCGGCTCGTGGCACGGTTCGACGGACCGGGCCGCGCCGTCCAGTGTGGCGCCGCGACCATGGCCCGCGCGCGGCAGGTTGGCATTACGGCATCGGCGGGTGTCCACGTCGGTGAGTGCGAACGAGACGCGCGCGTCGGCCTTCCGTTCGACGTCTCTGACCATCTCGCGGCACTGGCCGCTCCGCACGAGGTGCGTGTGACACGAACGGTCGTCGACCTCGTGCCGGGTTCGGGGCTGGTGTTTCGATCCACGGGAGAGGTGGCGCTGCCGGGGGCGATGCGCGAGTTGCCGGTGCTGGTGGATTGTCTCGTCGATTCCTGAAGGGCCCGTTCCTTCGGAACGGGCCGGCAACCGGCGTCGAGCGCCGATGATGGCGCTCGTTTCCCGCGCGTCAGGGGACGCGTGTGGCGCGGAAAGGCGACGAGCTACCCTGGGGCGTGGTGACCGTGCCCTCGAGGACGTTGTTGCCGGCGCGGCCCTTGTAGACGTCGCCGTCGATGGTGAAGGTGATCTCCAGCCCGCGGACGCGGCCGGCTGTCACCTGGGCCGGGCCGGCCACGGTGTCGAGTGACCCGTACAGCACCTGCTGGGTCTGCGTCAGCCGCAACGTCGTATCATCACCGAGCCGCCAGGTGCCGGCCACGCGCGCGGGCACGATCCACAGCAGCGATTCACACCAGTCCGAACAGTCGTGTTCCACGCGGCGGCGTTCGTCCGGGTCCCAGTCGGTGAATCCGAAGGTGTTCGAGACGATACGGCTGCCCGGCGCCAGTGCCTCGAATTTCAGCTGCAACCGGTCCATGTTCGACGGCAGGAGGAAGATGGCCATGACCGAGGCCTTCGAAATGTCGGCCTCGTACATATCGCCTTCGACGAAGGTGGCACGGTCGGCCACGCCAGCTTCCGTGGCGAGCCGCCGTGAGAGTGCCACCATGTTGGGGTTATATTCCACGCCGATACCACGGGCGCCACGTTTGGCGGCAGCAATGATGTTGCGGCCATCGCCGGAGCCGAGGTCCATGACGAAGTCGGCGGACGTCACGCCGGCCATGTCGAGCATGAGGTCCAGCAGCGCCGGCGGCGTGGGCACCCACACGACATCTTTCCCCGCCTGCCCGACGCGTGGTGCAAACGGCTCGTCCGCCTGTCCCGCCGTCTCCTGTGCCGCGGCAGGAACGGCCAGCGCCAGGCTCAGGGCGACCACCGCCGCGATACGCCGGACCATCATGATGGCTGCACCGCTTTCACGAGCTCCGTGAACGGCACGACGATGCCGTGCAGCGGGATGATGCGGTCGACGCGCAGGTTGCGCGATCGGATGTTCTCCAGCAGGTTGGGCGCGTAGGGGTGAACGGCCGATCCGGGACCGAACGCGTCGACCTGCACGAGAATCCGTTCCCTGGGCAGGTAAGCCATCAACAGCGTGTCACCGTGCGGGTTGCCGGCAATGTGATACAGCTCGACGCGGCGTGTCCCGTCCTCGATGACGCGGCTGTCGCCCACGCCTTCGATGTCGAGGGTCCGCGGATTGCGCGCCAGTTCGTCGGGTTCCAGTGTGTGCGGCCGCGTGACGGCTTCTTCGAAGTAGGCAACGTCGCTCTCGTGAACGAGCACCTTCAATCCTTCGGCCACGGCGGCACGCAGACCCGCCGAGTGGTCGAAATGAAAGTGTGTACTGACCAGCATGGTGAGCGGTTTGCCCGGCACCAGTTCGCGTGCGCGCGCGATGACGCCGCGCGTTCGCGCTTCGCTGTGCGGCGCCTCGATCAGCATGAGGTAATCCTGGAATTCCACCAGCGCGCTGTGGTGCGATTGCCCGGCGAGCAGCCACACACCGTCGGCGACGGCTTCGGCGGAGACGCTGATGGCCGGCGGCTCGGGCAGCGCTGCCGCCCGCGCGCCCTCCGGTGCGGCCAGGTCGTCACGGTCCACGTCCAGCGACGGGCGTGACACGCGCAGTTCGAGGGTCTTGAACCGGTCGGTCATCGTCACGAGGCGCTCGGGAAGCTGCAGCCCTGACACGTCCATGTAGTCCTCGAAGCGTGTCTCGATGATGGTGTCGCCGAGGTTGGGATGGGCCGTGAGCGACTGGATACGCGTCGGCCGGTACGACGTGGCGTCCATGGCCATGGTGAAGGGCCCGCCGCCGGGCAGCTCGATGTCGATGAGCTGTTCGGTCCCCTCGGTACGAAGGTTCGAGAGCGTGGCGTCCTGTCCCAGTGCGGCGCGGACCAGCACCACGGGATGGTGGTGCATTTCGACGAAACGTTCGCGCGCGTTGTCGGCCGATGTTCGTGTGGCCGCCCCGTTGGCGCGGACGGTGTATGCGATGTCGCCATCCAGGCCGTAGGTTTGCGGCCGCGGGTCCTGACCCTGGTAATAGAGGAAGTTGGGCGTGAGCGTCTGCTGCACCCGCATGCGGCCCGCTTCGAGATCGATGGTGCGGTGGTAACCGGTAATCGAAAACGTCTGGCTCGTGGAATCGATAGTCATGTCCTGACCGACGTTCCACTGCGTGCCTTCACCGTCGAGACGCAGCGCCGACAGGGCCGTCACCTGCTCGACACCTCCGAGTGCGTTGGCGGCGGCCTCGACGGCGCGCCGTTCCGGCGTCGTCGACGCGCAGGCACACAGCGTGACCAGGAACAGAATGCTGGGAAGAGTACGAACCATGACGGGGACGATAGACCGATGCGCCGGTGCGGTCAAGGCAGGTCACCCGCCCGGAACGTGAGAGCCATGGCGTCTCGATGGCGTGGAAACCGGCGGGTGCGTTCCACCTCGTCCCTTGGTGACACTGTGTGACCTTCGGCTGCGACGGAAGACGAAGATGGACGAGAGGCGCACCGGAAACGCGCCACGGGCTACGACTCGCGCAGCAGGTGCCGGACGCGACTGCGTGCCCGTGAGCCGAGGGCCCGCGGCAACCCCTGGCGGCCGGCCTTGCGGCACGACTGGAGCAACCGGCGCAGTTCGGCCATCGTCCTGCGACACTCGGCGCATTTTTCGAGGTGTGCCCGGCAGCGCTGCGATTCGAATGCGGACAGGTCGCCTTCGCTGTAT
>CAZZGM010000110.1:5055-8970 GCA_964653955.1 uncultured Bifidobacteriaceae bacterium
CTGTATTGGGACCAGTGGGTGAGGTCGACCCGACAATGCTGGCGAGCGTGACGGCTCATGGTGTCAGTGCCTCCTTCAGCATGGCGCGCGCCCGGTGCAGGCGCTGCTTGACGTTGGCTTCCGAAATGCCAGCCACGTCCGAGACCTCGCGCGTGGAAAGGCCTTCTACGTCACGGAGGAACGCCACCAGCCGGTAGGGGCGAGGCAACCGGCGGAACGCGTTCTGGAAACGGCGGCGCTCCGCGGCCGCGGCGCTCAGTTCCTCGGGATTCGGTTCCTCCGTCGCTACCTCCAGCGCATCGTCGTCCAGTGAGCCCAGGCGTGCCGGTTCGGCCGTGCGGGTGCGGCGTGACATCAGGCAGGCGTTCTTGACCGTCCGATAGAGCCAGGTCCGGAAGGCACGCGGCTGCCGGATGCGTCGGGCGTTGCGGTAGGTCTGCAGCAACGCGTCCTGCATCGCATCCTCGGCGTCCTCGGTGTGCCCGCATACCAGAAGGCTGAAGCGATAGGCGAGGGCCTGGACGTCGACCAGCAGGCGTTCCATGGCGGCGTCGCCGTGGTGTCCATCGAGTTGCGCCAGCAGTTCGGTGTATGGCTCTGACGCGTCAGCGGACCGGGGAGAGGTGGGCGGCGGCATTGCGGTGAGAAGCGCGCCCATTCTACCAACCGCGGCGTTGTCACCTTTTCGGCCCGCTCTGCATCCATGGGAATGATGAGGCCGAATGTCACCGTTCCCCTGGTTCTGCTGTTCGCGCTGACAACGCGGCCGGCCGGTGCGCAGGACGTGCTGACGCTGGACGCTGCCGTTGTCCAGGCGCTGGCGCGCAATCCATCACTGGCGGCGGCGCGTGCCGGCGAAGACGAGGCGCGCTTCCGCGTCGACGAAGCCCGCGCACGATATTTCCCGCGCGTGACGGTCAGTGAAACCTGGCAGCGTGGCAACGCACCCGTGTTCGTGTTCAGCTCGCTGCTGTCCGCCCGGCAGTTCGCCGAAAGCAACTTCGCGATTGACGCATTGAACCGGCCGAGCGCCGTCGGCGTTTTTCATGGCGCCGTCGTTGCCGAGCAGGAGGTCTTCGATGGCGGCTTCAGGCGCGCCGGCGTGGCGGCGGGCCGCCACCGGGCGGTCATGGCGTCGGCGTCGCTGGCCGAAGCCGAACTCGACGTGACCCTGCAGGTGACTGCGGTCTACGCCCGCGTGCTCACCGCCGAAGCCGGGCAACGAGCCGCGTTGGCAGCAGTCGAGGCCGCCGCCGAGGATGTGGCACGCGGCGAAAGGCGCCGTGACGCCGGCACGGTCAGCGAGTCCGATGTGCTGACGCTGCGCGTCCACATGGCCGCCATGCACCAGAAGGTCATCGAAGCGGCGGGGCAGAGCGCTGTCGCGCGCGCCGAACTCAATCGGCTGCGCGGCGCGCCGGTGGATGCCTCGTTTGCCATTCAGGAACCGCCGCCGGCCTCTGCCGGTGCTGTCCGGGACTGGCCGGCTCTTGCCGATGAAGCACTGGCCAATCGCCCGGATCTCGCGAAGGCCGCGGCGGCCGTGGGTCTTGCGGAAGCCAGCCGCCGGCAGGTGCGTGCGTCGTGGTGGCCGCAGGTTGGCACACAGGCCGCCTATCAGTACGACGGCCTGCAGTTCTCGAGCCGGGCAACCAACTGGATTGTTGGCGGTGAAGTGCGTTGGACGTTCGACACCGGTCTCGGCAATCGTGCGGCGCTCAAGGCCGCGGCCGCCGCCGAGCAGCGTGCCCGTGCCCTGCTGGACGAAGCCAGGGCCGCCGTGCAGGTGGATGTCTTGAGCGCCGTCCGCACGCTCGAGAGTGCAGAGGCGCGTGCAGCCGTGGCTGCGGCAACAGTGGCGCAGGCGCGCGAGAGCGAACGGATCGTGCGCGACCGTTACGACGCCGGCCTGGCTGGCGTCCAGGACGTACTGGCTGCTGCCGCCGCAGTGCTGGGCAGCGAGATGACCCGGGCAGCTGCGCTGGCCGAGCGGCTGGCCGCGTCTGCCGCGCTCGACCGTGCTCTTGGGAGGAGACCGTAACCGTGACTCGCATGTTCAAGCTCCTTGCCCCCGTCCTGGCTGGTGTTGCCGTCGCTCTGTCGGTTGCCTGCGGAGGTCCTTCCTCGCCCGTTTCGGGTGTCACAGCCTCCGCGGCCGAGCCGCTGGTGGTGACGGCATCGGTGGCGGCCCGCGTCCCGTGGCCGGACATCTACGAGGCCGGTGGCGTCGTGCGCGCCCGCCACGTAGCGGTGCTGTCGGCTCGTGTCGTGGCCCCGGTACTGGACGTCCACGTTCGTGCGGGCGACCGCGTCCGCCGCGGTCAGGCGCTCGTCGTGCTCGACGGACGCGAGTTGCAGGCGCAGGCAGCGCGGGCCGAAGCGGCGGCGGCCGGAGCCGCGCTTGGTCTCGAGGCCACACGCGCGGAACTGCAGGCGGCCGAGGCGGCGTTGACGCTGGCGCAGGTCTCCTTCGATCGCGTGCGCGGGCTGGCAGAGAGAAACTCCGCTACCGCGCAGGAACTGGATCAGGCACAGGCGGCGCTGGCCGGTGCCGGGGCACGCGTGGCTGGTGCGCGCGCGCGAGTGGCCGAAGCCGAACAGGGCAGCGTTGCCGCACATGCCGGCCGCGAGGCGGCCACGGTTGGTGTGTCCTACACCACGCTCACGGCACCATTCGATGGACTGGTCGGTGCGCGTCATGTGGATCCCGGAGCGCTGGCAGCCCCGGGCACGCCGCTGCTGACGCTCGAAGACACGAATACGTTTCGCCTGGAAGCGCTCGTGGATGCCTCGCATGCGCAACGCGTCGTTCCGGGTGCCGACGCCGAGGTACGGCTCGATGGCACGGATGGCGCGATCTGGCACGCTGCCCGCGTTTCCGAGATCGGCAACCTCGATCCCGGACAACACAGTTTCCTTGTGAAGGTCGATCTCCCCACGGGGCTGGTACAGCGTTCCGGGCAGTTCGGCCGCCTGCGTGTGCACGGACCGGCACGCCCTGCGCTTGCCGTGCCTGCGTCGGCTGTCGTGCGGCGCGGACAGGTGGCCTTCGTCTTCGTGCCTGACGCGGAAGGCGTGGCACGCCTGCGCATGGTCTCTACCGGCGGTGCATGGGGAGACCAGCTCGAGATTCTCGCAGGACTCGACGAAGGCGAGCACGTGGTGACCGCTCCGCCGGCCGTCCTGGCCGACGGACGAGCGGTGCGCGCGACCGTGCCGTCAGGAAGCGGAGCCATCCGATGAGTTCCTCCTACGGTCTGGCGGGCCGGCTGGCCGCGGTCTTCGTTCACTCGAAGCTGACGCCGCTCATTCTCGTGGCCTCGCTCCTGCTGGGCGTCTATGCCGGCATCGCGTTGCCTCGCGAAGAGGAACCACAGATCGTGGTTCCGATGGTGGACGTATTCGTCGACCTTCCCGGCGCGTCATCGTCCGAGGTCGAACAACGCGCCACGCGCCCGTTGGAGCAGTTGCTGTGGGAGGTTCCCGGGCTCGAATATCTTTACTCCACCTCCAGCCCCGGGCGCGCCATGCTCATCGCCCGCTTTCACGTCGGCGAAGACGAAGACCGGGCGCTCGTCCGCATCAACCAGAAGCTGGCCGCGGCCGGCGAGGTGCTGCCACGTGAAGCCTCACAGCCGTACGTCCGTCAACGCTCCATCGACGATGTGCCCGTGATGGCGCTCACGTTGTGGGGCAAGGGATACGACGATGCCCGGTTGCGGACACTGGCGGCACAGACACGCGAAACGTTGAAGGAGATTCCTGACATCTCGGAGGTCACCATCATCGGCGGGCGGCCGCGGCAGGTGAGTGTGGATCTGGATCCGGCTGCGCTCGCGGCCCGTGGCCTCGACCCACTCGCCGTGCAGGGGGCCCTCGTGCGTGCCAACGCCCGGGCGGCGGCCGCCGACGTTG
>CAZZGM010000111.1:0-8944 GCA_964653955.1 uncultured Bifidobacteriaceae bacterium
GCCGCTTCCTCCGGAAGTATCCGGAGGAAGCGGCGGAAATCGCCCACGGTCAGAGCCGCCACCCGGCTGTAGTCCAGCGCGGTCACATCCGCCGATCGCGGCTGATCGCAAATCAGCGCCATCTCGCCAAAAAAGTCGCCCGCTTTGAGTTTGATCCGCCGGCCGGCCACGGCGGGCTGTGCATTACTCATAGATCGGCGTCACCCGCGCGAAGATGCCCAGGAACCTGTTGTCGCGCGCGCCGGTTTCGAACAGCGGGATGAAGCCCGTCTCGCTCTCGATCGACAGGTTGTAGACGTAGTTCGTCGGAAAGCGGGGATCCGGACGATATGGCAGGCCGCGCGGCATCTCGACCACCACGGTGCGGCGCGCGCTGGCCGGCACGTCCACGACCTCGGTGTGCGCGTCCGACGACACCACCACGCGGTTCGCCTTTGGTCCGGTTTCCAGCTGCAGTTCGAGCCGCGCAATCCGTAGCGGCCGGTTCACGTCCTCGCCACTCGTACCGCGTTCGGTGACAATCGGCGCGCGCAGCATGATGTCGGCGCGCGACTCGCCGCGGACCCAGAACGCGTCACCCTCGCGGTTGTAGACGTTGTCGTCCAGGAAATACGCCGACACGGGCGGCACGCCCCCCAGCGGCTGACGCGATCGCGAGGGGCTGACGTTCACCGGCAGATCGTTTACCAGCGTCAGCTCCGGCGGCAGCAGGCGGAAGAGGCCGGTCTTGCTGTGCTCGCCTGGATGGAACGACGCATAAAACGGATTCGACAGAATCTGCGTCGTGAACAGGCCGCTGATGGCCATGGCTATCAGTCCGGGTACAGCCGTCTGCAAGGGCGGTGTGAGAAACAGGAACACCGGGTACACGCCAAGGAAGTAGCGATTCCCCACCGGGCCACCACCGCCCGAGTAAGTGAACGGCATGTACAGCAGCAGCGCCACCGCGGATCCGAGGCCCGCCGCCAGCGTCAACCATTGCCACACGGCACGATCCCTCGTCGCCGCCAGGAACAGCAGGATGGCCATCACGCCCGGGAAGTAATACGCCGCGAAGCCGGTGTGCCGGCCGAAGAAGAAGTAGCCGAGGTTACGGCGGAGGACTTCGACCAGCGCATCGCGTCCCGTCAGCACCTCGACCACAATCCGATCCGTCGCGCGGCCATCGCCAACGGCCTCGAACTGGTTCTGCTCCGTCTGGAACGGGAACCCGCCCATCCCGCTGTAGAACGTCCGCCGGTCGCCGCCCTGGTAATTCCACTCGCCGGTAATGGCAATGTTGGCGCCAAACAGCAGCAGCACCACCAGCGTAAAAAACCCGCCAATGCGCAGCGTGCGCTGCCACTGCCGGCGCAACAACGCCGAAGCCAGCAGTGGCGCAATCAGCAACACGTGCGTGGGTTTGGAGGACGTGGCAATGCCAATGAAGATGGCGGCAATCACGTCGGAGCGATTCCCCAGGAACCACCGCACACGCGTGGCCGCCGACAGCGGCACGGCCGCCGGTCCCACCACGTCCTTGTAACACCAGAAAAAATAGCCGAGCGTGACGACGGCGGCGTTGAAGAAGTCCGGCGTCATCCACACCATGTACACCGGCGCCACGCAGACGAAGACGTACGCAAAGGCAAACACCAGTGCTGCCAGCGGATGACTGCGCGCCACCAGGAACGCATAGGCCGCCAGGAACATCAGCGTGATGAGTACCGCGTGCAGCACGAGAAACCCGTTGGTCCCGAACAGATAGACGAACGGCGCCGCCGCCAGCGGAAAAATGTAGGACTTGCCGTAGTACAACCGTGTGGCGTCCGGGTCCTCACGCGTGGCGACGTGGACGAACGGGAACCCGCCTCCCAGTGACACGTCGATGTCGCGGCCCTTCTTGAGGAAGATGCCTTCGGGTCCGCTCGGGAACTCGCGCCACACGCGGACGAGGTCCTCGCGGCGATATTCGAAGTCGCCGTCGCTGGCCAGGCTGTGCGCCAGGCTGTAGTAGGTGGCGCCATCGCTGAAAAACCCGTAGCTGACCTTCTTGAAGTCGACGGTGACGGCCCACGTCAGCAGCACCGTGGCAATGGCCACGGTGGCCGATGCGCCCACACGCCACGCCAGACTGCGGCCCTCCAGCCGCGTTGCCACCGGTTGATCGATCGTCATCGTCTCTTGTCGTGACCGCTCAGGTGTCGAGGAAGCTCAGGTCGGCCTGCAGCACGCCCTGCCGCTTCGTGGCGCGCGAGGTCTCGTGCAGCAGGTCGTACAGCCGCTCCATCTTATGTACGAACGCCTGGATGTCATAGCCGGCACCGGTGGCCCGGGCACCGGCAGCCAGACGGGCCGACAATTCCGGCTGCTCCACCAGCGCGCACACCGCGTCGGCAATGCGCGCCGGATCTCGACGCGGCACCACCAGCGCGTCCTGTCCGTCCGTCAGCACGTCCATCAATCCGTCGGCGTCGGTGGCGACAATGGGTTTGCCCATGGCCAGCGCCTCGAACACCGTCAGCGGCGTGCCTTCCCACAGTGACGGGAACACCAGGATGTCGAGCGCCGACAACACGGCCGCCACGTCGCGCTGGAAGCCCGCAAACACCAGGCGATCGCCAACGCCCAGGGCCAACGCCTGCGCCTCCAGCGCCGCCTGCAACTCCCCTTCGCCGACGATGAACACGCGCGCGTGCGGGTGGCGCCGCAGGATCTCGGGGACCGCGGCGACGAGATATTCGTTCCCCTTGGCCGGCATCAGCCGCGTGATCGTCCCCACGGCACACGTGTCGGGTTCGATACCAAGCGCCGTGCGCGCCTCCGCCACCTCGCGTGTCGAACGCGGGCGCGCAAACTCGTCGAGCGGTGCGCCGAGGTAGACCACCTTCGTCCGCTCCTCCGGCATCAGCCGCGCCCGCACCGTGAACTCCGCCGTCGACGCCGACACCGCGATGGCCAGGTCGGTGTGCGGCGCGAGCAGGCGGTCGGCCATCTTCTGGAACCAGGGGGTGTCCCCGTGGTTGGCGTGTTCGTGGAGGATGGCCGGAATCCCCATCCGCCACGCGCACAGGCGCCCGAACGTGGTGGCACCATACCCGTGCAGGTGCACCACATCCGCCTGCCTGGCCTGCAGCACCTTCAGCAGCGCGGTATACGTCGCCGGGTCGAACTTGTGCCGGCTCATGTAGGTGACGTCGATGCCGAACTGCTCGAGCGTGTCCTCCGACAGATCTTTCCGGCGCAGGCTGATGAGCGACACGTTGTACCGCGCCGGGTCGAAGCGCGGAATCATCCACGCGAACAGGCGCTTCACGCCGTGCATGCGCGACCCTGTCCACCCCAGGTGGTCGCAGATATGGACGATGTTGAGGGGCTTCACAGCAGGTGCTCCTGGCGATACCACTCGGCCGTGCGGTGGATACCTTCTTCCAGGTCCACCCGCGGCGCAAATCCCAGTTCCGTACGCGCGCGCGTGGTGTCGAACGCGCGGCTCTTCGTATAGAAGTCCACGCGGCGCCGGTACAGCGGCGGCTCGATTCTGAGCGGCACGCACACCATTTCGCACAGCAGGCCCGCCGTCCAGAATGGCCACACCGGCCAGTGCACGCGCGGCGGCCGCGCGCCAACCTCACGCGCCACCATGGCGACCAGGTCGGCCAGCGTCGTGTACCGTGGACCGCCCAGGATGTAGGTGCGTCCCTTTGCGGCCGGGACGGTCCCGCAAAGGATGAACCCCTCCACCAGGTCGTCGATGAACGTGAGGTGATAGAACGGCCGGCCCGATCCAATCATCGGAAACCGTCCGCGGGCCAGGCCGCGGAACATCTTGAGGAACCGCGTGTCCCCGGGCCCGTAGATGCCAATGGGCCGCGCCACCACCACGTCGAAGCCGGTGTCGACGCCATACTGCCGCGCCAGCTGCTCGGCTTCGAGCTTGGTTTCCTGATAGATGTCGCCGGGACCAAACGGCGCGTCTTCGTTGGCCGGTGGATGGGCAATGTGTCCGTGGACACCACCCGTACTGCAGTGCACCAGACGTGATGCGCCACCTGCACGGGCCGCTTCCAGCAGGTGCCTGGTCCCTTCGACGTTGATGGCTCGATACGCGGTGTCGGGCTGTCCCGCTTCCCGATACGTGGCGGCAATGTGATACACCACATCCACACCGTCGGCGGCGCGCCGCAGTGCCTCGCGGTTGCCGAGGTCACCGTCCACCGCCGTCACCCCGGCACGGGCCAGCGGCGAGGCGTCGAATCGGGCGCGGCTCTTTGGCCGGACCAGCGCGCGCACCTGCACACCTCGTGCGGCCAGCGTGGCTGCCAGATGCCCCCCGGTAAACCCGGTGGCGCCGGTCACCAGTGCAATCACTGCCCGACCACCGGAGCCGAAGTCCCCACGGCACCGTGCGTACCCGTGGTCAGGCGCGCATAGGCCTCGGCAGTACGCCGGACGTAGGATGCGCGGCTGTACTTCTCCTCCGCCACCGCACGGGCCCGATTGGCCAGCGCCGCACGCGCGGCCGGATCGTCCAGCAGCATCGCCAGCGCTTCGGCAAACGGCTCGGCGTCGGGCGGAACCAGCCGCGCGATGTCCGGTGTCAGCACCTGCGTGTGCGTGAGCAGGTCGGTGGCCAGGATGGGCTTGCCGCTGCGCAGGTACGAGTAGATTTTCAGCGGCGTATTCGTACCGCGAATGCGCGGCGACACCAGCACGTCGCACGCCTGCACGAAGCTGGGAATTTCCCGTGCCGGCTGCTGGCCGGTAAACACCATGACGTCGGCGGCTCCGCGCTCGCGGGCCAGGCCGCGCGCGCGGTCCACCTGCTGCGGCTCGCCGCCCACCACCAGCACGCGTACGTGCGGACGCGTGACGGCCAGGAGGGCGGCGACGTCAATCAGCAGGTCCACGCCCTGATAGGCCTCGAAGGTGCCCGTGTAAAGCGCCAGCGGCGCGTCCGCCGGAATACCCCAGGTGGTCCTGACGGCCGCCGGTTCCGTGGACGGCGCCTCGTCGACATCACCACCCATCACATTTTCGATGAGCAGCGACCGGTCGCCGGCACCCATGGCCGTCACCGTGTCCTGCAGTTCGCGGCAGATGGTGATGATGGACTGCGAGCCGTGCACCATGCGGCCTTCGGCCCACTCGAACATGCCGTGGAGGGCGCCCGACTTCGAATATTTGAAGTTGCTGAGCTGCTGCGGCAGGCTCGAGTGCATGTCGTAGAGGTGCGGCAGCCCCAGCCAGCGTGCCAGCCAAACACCCACCAGGCCCATTTCTTCGTGGGAGTGGATGGCGTCGTATTTTTCGGACCATACCCGCCCGGCAATGGTGAACAGCATCAGACCATCGAGCAGGATCTTGGTGAACGAAGGGCCGATGCGCACTTTCCGGACGAATGGCGGCCGCCAGCCACGGAAAATCCGGAGGTTCGGAATGTCCACGTCCCGGCCAATGGGATAGGTGACCAGGTCCACGTGGTGCCCGAGTTCCGACAGGGCCTTGAGGCGGTGATACTCGCTGAAGGGGGTGCCGCGGGGCTCGAAGAACGGCTCCGGCGCCAGCATCAGGATGCGCACAGGCCATTATACGGGCCTCCCGGGGCAGTACCGCAGAGGCGGGCACGACTGTAAAGTTCCGCGCACCGTCTGCCGATATCAGACCCGAAGGAGAGCCTCTGCATGTTCCGCGCCCCTGTCGCGACGGTCGTCATCCTGGCCGCATTCGTCACCGCTGCCTGCGAGCAGTCGAAGAGCGCCAACCCGCTCAGCCCGTCGATTGCCGGTCCCATTCCCGGCGTCAACATCACGGCGCCACAAACGCTGGAGCCGGCTGCCAATGCCGACGTGGTAGCGGACGGTGGTCCGATGACCCTGCGGATCCAGAATCCGACCACGAACGGCGAGCGCCCACTGTGGCTGCAACTTCAACTGGCCGGCGACAGCGGGTTCCAGCAGGTGCTGCACCAGGCTGACCGCATCACGCCCAACGAACAGGGCACCACCCAACACGCCATCAGCGAACGGCTGAGTGCCAACGCCACCTATTACTGGCGCGTGCGCGCACTGGACGGCGCCAACACCGGGCCCTGGTCGGCCGTCTCGGCCTTCCGCGTGGTGGATCCGGTGATCCTCGAGCCACCCACACCGCTCGAACCAACCGGCACCCTCAACACGGTCACCCCGGCCTTCCGCCTGCGTAACGGACGCATCCAGGGCACCACCAACGTCACCTATCGCGTCGAGGTGGGCACGGCCCCCACCCCCGGCTCCGTGATTGCCGTGTTCAGTGCTCCGGCTCACCCGAGCGGCACCACCACCATTTCCGTGGGTGGAAACGTCCCCTACAACACCACCTTCTACTGGCGCGCCTATGCCACCGACGGCGTCAACACCAGCGACTACTCGCCCGTCGTGTCGTTCCAGACGCCCGCGGCACCGTCGACGCCTGGACCCGGACCTGGTCCCAGCCCCATTCCACAGCCACCGCCATCGGCACAGCGCGCGCCCAATCCGGGCCCCGGACAGCGGCTGCCGCTCCCCGGCTACGGCGCCGGCGTCGTCGAACAGGTCGCCCGCGACTACCCGCACGCACTCCGCAACTCGTGCCAGAGCCATGGCGGCACCTGGGAGTTCATGGACCGCGTCGTGGATCGGCTGCGCACATACGACACGCGCTGGGGCTACAACGGCAAGCGCGGCAACTCGAGCGACCCGTCGCACGACGTCGTCGCCTACAACTTCGGCAGCGAACGCGACGAAGGCACCATCAATGTCTACATCATCGACATCATCGTCAGTCACTGCGGCACGAACCCGGGGCCGGCCTGGATCGACCAGACCGAAGCCACACGCCAAGGTGGGACGATCGGCCGCTGGACCAGCCGCGGACGCTTTTAGCGGAGATACAGAGTCGGCTTCATGGCGGCCCGTTCCGTTGGAACGGGCCGTCGTGTTGTACGGGAAGGCAGAAGGCAAAAGGCGGAAGGCGGAAGGTAACGGGTAGAACGTCTGGACGACGGTCCGTGCGCCATTCGAGGAGGCGGCGTCCCGCGCCAGGGAACGCCGCTACGATTCGGCGGTATCGGCTCGAGGTGTGCTGCCGCCAACGGCCAGCACTGTCTGCGATGCCACGAACTGCAGCCGCACCACTCCGCGCAGAACGATGTAGGCCTGGCCAATGACCAGCGTCAGCACCACCGGCGCCGATGCGCCCGGAGCCAGCAGGAAGTACATCGCGACGACACCCAGGTGCAGTCCCAGATTTGCGGTGTAGAGCCCCGCCACGGCCAGCGGGCGCCTGACCATGAAACGAGCGGCGGCCGCACCCGCATCGAGCAGATTGCGGCGGCCACCGGCCACGGCGTGGATTTTCGTGTAATCCACCCATACGTTGACCGCGCACACGATGGCGGCAAATACGGCATACAACGTGACGCGCGCCGCAAACGCCAGACGTTCTTCGGTCATGTCGCGCGTCCACTGCGGATAGACCACGTCGAAGATCCACGGGTGCAGCCACGCGAACAACGCACCGTAGAGCACCGCCGACACCGCGACGAGCGGCAGGAAACGCACCATCCAGACGCCACACGCCGCGAAAAACGGGCCCGGCCCAACCGCCCGATCCTTGAACAGTCGATCGATGATGCCGCCCGTCAGAAACCACGCCAGTGCGATCTGTGCCGCCACGAGCACGGCCAGCGACGTCTCCAGACCACGCGCGTCGGCGACGCGGCTCACGTTGTCGAGCACCGCGGCAAATCCCAGGATGGCCGGCACGAACGACTGCCCCAGGCCCGCTGCCTGCGCGAGGAACTCGTTCCACCAGTCGAAGTTCACGCCACGTACGGCGGAGCCGGCCGCGAGGCTGTCGCCCAGATGAGCGGCCAGATGCTCCCGGAGCACGATGGCCGCCGGAAACGCGACCGCCAGTGTCGACGCCCACACGCCGGCGACCAGCGCCGGCGCGCGCCGCACACGGCGCAGACCGTCGACAAACGCCGTCCACACGCCGCGCTGTTCCGTCATGCGAAAAACGCGCAGGTCATCAACAGGTCCTGCAGCCACACCATCCATCTGAGTGACCAGTGCCACGCCGCCGTGCCGCCTTCCGGACGCATGGTGAGGCTGTTGTTGGTGTAGTTCACGTCCAGCAGCAGTGCACGTTCGGGATCGACCGAGACCGACACGGCCGGTGACGTTTTTTCATAGATGTACGATTGCCAGCGCGCCTGGCCGTCCCACTGCTCGCGTACCTGCTCGCCGTCCTCGAACACCACGAGCACGTCCACGGGAAAACGTGCTTCGCCGAGGCGCCTGACAATCACCGTGCTGCGATACCGATCGGACGGCGCCTCCTCTTCGAAGAGCGGTTCGCTGCGCGAGGGATCGGCCACGCGGCGGATGCGCACGGGTTCGGCGTGGATACGCTCGGCGGCGTAATCGACGACATTCGATCCCGCATACACCTCTTCGAAAAACGGCGTCAGGTCCTCCCCCAGTTCCTCCGACATCGTCTGGAAGAACTGCTCGGGCCGCGGATGGCGATAGCGAAAACGCTGGAAGTAGGTGGCCAGCGCCGGCCGCAGCCGGCTCCAGCCGAACTGACGCTCCAGCGTATGCAGCCACAGCGCCGTCTTGCTGTAGGTGATGTCGCCGTGCGTGCCCGGCCAGTAGAGATAGGACGCGTATCCCAGCGCGTCGCGCCGTGCGGCGCGGCGATAGCCGTTCAGGCCGTTGCCGTCGGTGTCGCGCGACAGCGGAATGTCGCGATACTGCCAGGGAACGAAGCCGCCGAAAAACCGCTCCACGCGATAGTTCGGGCTGAACGCCACATCCTCTACTCTCGCCGCGGAAAACGTGTTCAGGCCCTCGTCCATCCAGGCATCGGTCACCTCGTTGTTGGCCACCATCCCGTACCAGAACTGGTGACCGGCCTCGTGGACGATCACCGCTTCCGG
>CAZZGM010000112.1:0-8871 GCA_964653955.1 uncultured Bifidobacteriaceae bacterium
GGAGCGACGGCCGAAGCGCGCCGCGCCCGCCGCAAGGACGACCAGAGCATTCTCGACTGGGTGACCGAGTCGGTGGCCGACCTGAAGCAGAAGCTGAGCCCCGCCGATCAGGTCCGGCTGGCCGACTACCTGGACGACGTCCGCGAGATCGAGCAGCGTATCCAGCGCGTGGAGGCCGCCAACAAGAGCGGTGAGCCTCGCGAACTGCCGGACGCGCCCGTGGGCGTGCCGGATTCCTACGCGGATCACGTACACCTGATGTGCGACCTGCAGGCCGTGGCACTGGCGTCGGACGTGACACGGATCTTCTCGTTCAAGTGGAGCCGCGATGTCTCGAATCGCGTGTTCAAGGAAAGTGGCTCTTCGTCCGCGTTCCACACCTCGTCGCACCACCTCGATCGCGACGACCGTATTACCGAATACCAGAAGATCAACACCTATCACGTCAGCCTGCTGCCGCACCTGCTGGACAAGCTGAAGGCCACGCCGGACGGTGACGGCAACCTGCTGGACAACACGCTCATCGTCTACGGATCGTCGATGGGCAACTCGAACGTGCACAACCACAAGCGCTGCCCGCTCATCCTGCTGGGCCACGCCGGCGGCCTGCTGCAGGGCAACATGCACGTCCGCGCCGCCGACGGCACGCCCATGGCCAACGCCATGCTGTCGGCCCTTCAGGGGCTGGGCGTCGAGGTCGGTCAGTTTGGCGACAGCTCCGGGACGATGGACCTCAATCGGCCGTCGGAATCCGACAGCGTGGGAGCGGTGTGATGCGCGCGGGAATCATTCGACGACTCGCGGGCTCGACGCTGCTGGCGGCGTCGATGGCGGTTGCCGCTTCGGCCTCGTCGGAACGCGCTGTCGCCGATGCCGCGAAGGCGGGCGACGCCGCGGCGGTGCGCGCGCTGCTGAAAGCCGGCGCCGACGTCAACGCCGCGCAGGGCGACGGCATGACGGCGCTGCACTGGGCGGCGCAGTCTGGTGATGCCGACCTCGTGCAGATGCTGCTGTCCGCCGGTGCCAACGTCCGCGCGACCACGCGCCTGGGCGGGTATACGGCACTGCACCTGGCCGGCCAGGGCGGTCATGCGCGCGTCGTGGCGGCGCTGCTGGCCTCCGGCGCCGCTGTCGAGGCGCGGACCACGACCGGTGCCTCGCCGCTGATGCTGGCGGCCCGTTCGGGCAGCACCGACACGGTGACACGCCTCGTCGAGAACGGCGCGGACGTGAACGCCGCCGAAGGCGCCCACGGCCAGACGGCGCTGATGATTGCCGCCGGCCTCGATCGTGCCGACGTCGTTCGCCTGCTGCTCCAGCGCGGCGCGGACGCCACCGCTGCGTCGAAGGTGGTGGACCTCGCGCGGCTGACGCAGGAGGTGGAGGCCGATCCGCTGCAGGGTCAGGTGCGCCAGAATCAAGTGTCCGAAGCCGAGCGCAGCCAGGTGGCCGGGTTGACGCGTCCCTATCGTTACAACGAACTCATTGGCGCGCAGGGTGGCCTGACGGCGTTGCATTTCGCGGCGCGCCAGGGTGCCGCGGGCGCGGTGGCCGCACTGCTCGAACGCGGCGTCCCCGTGGACCTGCCGAGTCCCGGCGACAAGTCATCACCGCTGCTGGTGGCCATCGTCAATGGCCACTTCGACATTGCCGCCTCGCTGATCGAGCGCGGCGCCGATGTCGGCCTGGTCAACGAGGCCGGCGTGTCGCCGCTCTACGCCACGCTCAACGTGCAGTGGGCGCCCATTGCCGCCTATCCGCAGCCGCGCGCGCACCTGCAGCAGCAGCACACCTACCTGCAGATGATGAAGCTGCTGCTCGACAAGGGCGCGGACCCCAACGCGCGCCTCAAGCGCAAGGTGTGGTTCTCCAGCTACAACTTCGATCAGTCGAGCGTGGACGAAATTGGCGCCACACCGTTCTGGCGCGCGGCCTACGCGGCGGACATCGAGGCCATGCGGATGCTGCTGGCGGCTGGCGCCGACCCGGGGATTCCGACCATGAAACCGATGTCGCGCCGGTTTGGCGGCGGCGGTGGTGCCGATCAATCCGGACTGCCCGACGTGCCGGTGGGCGGGCCCAACGTCACGCCGCTGCAGGCCGCAGCGGGTGTGGGGTACGGCTTCGGCTTTGCCGCCAACTCCCATCACTACGCGATGTCCGGGCTGCTGCCGGCCGTGAAGTTCCTGGTGGAAGAAGCCGGTGCGGACGTGAATGCCGTGGACGGCGACGGCAACACGGCCATCCATCATGCCGCCGCGCGCGGCGACAACGAGATGATTGTTTATCTCGTGTCGAAGGGCGCCATCGTCACGCGCGTCAACCGCTCGGGCCAGACGACGGTGGACATGGCCAATGGCCCTGTGCAGCGCACGCAGCCGTATCCGGAGACAATCGCGCTGCTCGAGAAGCTGGGTGCGGTGAACAACCACAAGTGCGTGAGCTGTTAGCTCACGCTCTCCGCTGAACGCCGGTCAATTTCGCAGGGGACTGCGCCACGCCTTGTGTCAGCAGCCGGGCATCTCGGTGGTGCATCTGCCTCGCGCAGTGCGTCATTCGCCCAGGTAGCGACGATTCTGGTGTTCCAGTTGCTGGATGCGAACCGTGTGGTCCCGCAGCATCGCGTACATCAGGCGCCGGTCGGCACGGTGCTCCTTGACGATGGCCTCGGTGGTGAAGCGCATCTCGCGGGCGTGCATGTCCATGCGCTCGAGGACGAGATCCAGTTTCTCGCTCAGCGTCTCGACCGCGAGATCGAGCTTCAGTTCCAGCCGGTCCATGCGGACCTCCAGGCGGTCCATGTGCGTCTCCAGGCGGTCCATGCGCGTCTCCAGGCGGTCCATGCGCGTCTCCAGCCGATCCATCCGCGCCTCCAGCCGATCCATCCGCGCCTCCAGCCGGTCCATGCGCGCCTCCAACTGGTCCATGCGCGCTTCCAGCTGGTCCATCCGTGTCTCCAACCGGTCCATGCGCGCTTCCAGCTGGTCCATCCTGGTTTCCAGGCGGTCCATCCGCGATTCAAGGCTCTCGATGCGGCCGCCGGAGTGGCCTATACGGGCACCCAGTTCCGCGAATCCCTTCGCGACCGTCATCTCGAGCCGTGCCAGACGTTCGTCCACCGCCATCACGTCGTCGGCCATCCTACCATCGTCCTCCTGCGCGCAAGAGGCGCGCGCGGGGTTCGACGTGCATTAGGCATTCCGCCCGAAAAATCCGCGTGTTTGCGAGAGAAACGCGCGGCGGCGTGAACGCCGTGTGGCAGATTCTGAGCGGCCGTACGATGGGTGGAAGCGCAGTCATTGCGCCCGCGTCTGCTGCACAAGCAGCACACCGAGCGGAATGACAAGGATGACGAGCAACACGAACCGCGGCACCCCGTTGGCAGCAGACCGTGCCGAGTGGGCCGCTGCGCTCAGGGCTGCGTCAGGCTGCGGGACTCCGCAATCTTCACCAGCGCCGTGTCCATCAGTGCGTCGATGTCCGACGCCGGCACCCTGAAGTTGTTGACGAGAAACGCAAACACGAGTGGCTCCTCGTCCGCGGTCAGTGCGTAACCCGCCAGCGTGCGCACGTTGAACATGGATCCGGTCTTGGCCCACACGCGGCCGGCCGCCGGCGTGTCTTTCATGCGATGTGCGAGCGAGCCCGACACGCCAGCTTGTGGCAGCGCGCTGCGGTAGGGGCCCAGCAGCACGGGATCGCGCCAGATGGTCGTGAGCAAGGTCGTCAGCGCCGACGCGCTCAGCATGTCGTAACGCGAGAGGCCCGATCCGTCGAAGGCCCCGTACAGCGCGGAGTCGACGCCCAGTTCCGTCAGGGTTTCGCGCAGGACAGACAAGCCGGCCGCGTCGTTGGCTGGCGCGCGCGCTGCGTTGTCGTTGCCGGCCGCGCCGCTGCCGTTTGAATCGGTAGTCTGCCGCGTGCCGGTCAGTGTCCACAGCAGCGTGTCCGCATAGATGTTGCGGCTCCACTTCTGGAGGACGTCCACCATTTCCCAGAGCGGTGCGGACTGATCGACAACCCACGTTTCGGCGCGCGACAGATCGGGCGGCCGGACGAGCGAGTCGATGTCGATGGCCGCCCCCGCGACAAAAATGCCCTTGCGTGCCAGCGCTTCGCGGAGGGCGTTGACGAACAACTGTGTCGGGTTGTCGACGGCGGCATAGCGGATGCGCGGCGGCGCGCCCACCGCAATCTGTCCGCGCACCGTCACGAAATTGCTGCCGGGGACACGCTCGATCGTGATGGTGGTGGGCTCGCCTTTGCCCACGGTCATGGTGTCGTGATCGACCAGCATGCCGCTGCCGGGCGGCGACGTGCTGATGATGGCACGCGCACCCGGCTCGAGGCCGGGGCCAATCATCACCTCGATCTGGTTCTCGTGATACTGGAGCGCGCTCACCGGCGCGCCGTAGCCGGCCGCCAGGTCGTCCCACGACCAGCCCGCGCCCCAGCCGGGTTCGGCAAACGCGTTGTCGTCGCCAATGAGGTTGCCGCTGACGATGCGCACGCCGCGTGCGGCAATCTGCGACGCCCAGGCGTCGAGTGCGGCCCAACGTTCGGGATGGCGCGGGTTGATGGTGGGATCGCCGCTTCCCACCACCACCAGGTCGCCTTCCAGTGTGCCGTCGGTGACCGGCCCGGTGGCCAGCACCCGCGTGGTATAGCGGAAATCCCATCCCAGCCGCCGCGCGGCCACGGCGGCCGTAAGCTGCTTCTGATTGGATGCGGGCACCAGCAGCTGGCGCTCGTTCAGTGCCAGCCACGTTTCACCCGTCAGCAGCGATTGCACGTGGACGGCAATCTGCGCGTGGGCGAAGTCGGGCTGCTGAAAGAGGGAAAGGAGCTCTCGTGCGAGCGGTGCCGTTGGGGCTTCGGCCGCGGCTCGTTGAGAGAGCCCACCTCGCCGAAGCGGCTCAGTGTCTTCTGGTGCGGAGGCGGGCCGAAGTCCTTCAGGTTCCTCGGGCGCGGAGGCGGGACGCGCCGCGCAGCCCGCCAGGGCAAGCGCCGTCACCAGGCAGAGGATGCACGCGCGCCCGCCCCGAATGGACATTGTCCAGCTACTGCGGTGAATCCGTTGCTGCCGTTGGTGCCGGCGGAATCACCGCTGCGTCGAGGGCATCGAGCACGGCCGTGACGGCCGATGCTTCGAGCTCGCCCGTGGCCTCCTCGCCTTCGCGGTTGCCGTAGTGACGTCCTCCGGCGAGGCCGACGCTCATCCGTTCGGTCTTGTCGGCATCGTAGGTCACCGTGACGTCGAGCACCGGCGCGTCGAGGCCGGTCTGCCGCGTCTGGTCCACGAATGCCTGCACGCGCAGGTCGGCCAGGCGGTTGAGCAGTTCGTCCACCTTTGGTCCGTCCGCATCGATGGTGTCGCCGCCTTCGGGTGTCACCGTCCACTTGTCGGTGTCGTCCTGCTTGACGCGGGCAAACTCCCACGTGGCCACGGTACCGCCGGTGTTGCGCGTCACGCGGAACTGCGTGGTGTTGAACGCGCGCGACTCGAAGAAGTCCTTCTTGTGGTACTCGTCGAAGGGCCGCTTCAGGTCATCGTTGAGCGTGTCGTCCAGCGTGAACACGAGACTGCGTGCACGATCGCGCGCCAGCGGTCCGTCATCGTCCATCAGACCCATCTCGAGTACGGCCTGGCTGCTTCCCGCACCGACGGTAATACGCATGGACGGATTGTCGAGGCCGTACTGCTTGAGGTCCGTGGCGTTGTCGTCCTTGATCTCCGACAGGCGGGCGGTCGACAGGCGTGTGATGAACCCTTCCACCATCGCGTAGTCGGCGCGTCCCTTCATGGGCTGTTCCACGGTCCACTCACCATTCGCCCGCTTCAGGCGGATCGTGTCGCGCCCGCGCACGATCTCGAGGTTGTCCACCTTGTCGCGCTCGAACTTGACAACGCGCTTGTCGCGCAGGTCGAAGGGGCGCTTGTCGAACATGGTTTCGATGTACGACGACACCAGGAACACGCGCGTCCCGCCGGGCGACGTCGCATAGAGGTCGCCCATGGTCGGCGTCTTGTCCCCGAGGTGCACTTCGCCGCTTGCGCCACCCTCGGCCTTGTATGCCACCTTGATGGCGGGCTCCGCGAGACCATAGGGCGCGAGGTCGGTGACGTTCTCGTCCACGACGCGGCTCAGCGACATGGACGAGAGGTTGGTGACGAGGCTGGCCACCTCGGTCGGATCGGCATCGGTGGTGATGGGCGAGGTGAGCTGCCAGCCCGAGTCATTCTTCACGAGCGTGGTGGTTTCGCCACCCGCCGTGAGGGTGATCTCGTCGATCTGGTCGGACTCGACCGTGAACACCTTGTCGTCCGGCTCGAAGCCGGGTGCCGGCTTCTTCGACTCGACGAAGTAGATGTATGCGCCCAGTCCGGCCAGAACCAGAACGAGCGCAGCGGTGGAACCCAGCCCTCGCATGACTAGCGCCTCCCGTACCAGCTGTAAACACCCGCCGCGAACACCAGGCCCGGCAGCAGCAGGACCGACAGCAGGAAGATGCGGCTCTGCTGGTCGGCCGTCAGCGTCAGACGCCGATCTTCAGGTTCGCGCGGGCGGATGGCAATCAGGTTTTCCTGCTGGGCCAGCCAGTTCACCGCATTCATGAAGAAGTCGCGATTGCCCTGCACGCCCAGCACGCCGTTACTGGCGAAGTCGGAGTCGCCCACCACGACCACGCGCGATTCCGGCTTCGGCTTGTCGGCCTCATCCTCGGCCTGTTCGGCATCGGGCGCCGGGGCCGGCGCATCCGTCGCCGGTGCCGACACGGCGGCCGCCAGCGAAATGGGGCCGGGAATGTCGCCCTTCTCCGGGTTCAACTCCACCCGCCCGCTGCTGGTGAGTCCGGCGATGTCGGCTTCGGCCCAGCTTTGCGCGCTGGTCTGCACCAGCGATTGCGGAAAACGTCCGTTGACGCCGCCTTCCACGGCATCCACCGAGCGGGCCAGCGGATACGCCGTCATCAGCTGGAAGTTGAGCGTGATGGCGTGCGCCGGATAGTTGGTGGCGACGGGCACCGACGCATCGGTACCGAGCAGCTGACCGATACCGCTGGCGTCCACGACAATGTTGGAGCCGATGTCGAAACCCCAGTCGCGCAGGAACGCGTCCAGGAGCGGTGTTCCCGGCTTCGACACATCGTCTCGTGGATCGATGAGTGCCAGCACCTTGCCGCCACGCGCGAGGTAGGCCTGCAGCGCGTCGATCTCCGGCTGCAGGAAGTCGGTCTGCGGTCCGGCAATGATCACCACCGTGGCATCGTCCGGCACCGTCTGGGCCTGTACCAGTACGAGCTTCTCCACGCCGTAGTTGTCCGTGGACAACGCACTGGCAATGGCGCTGTAGCCGCCGGCCTGTTCGCCGCTGGTGGGGTCCTTTTCGCCGTGCCCCTGCGTGAAGTAGACGCTGCGCGTTTCGCCGGTGATGGCCTTGATGAGCGCGTTGGTCAGCTCCTGCTCGTTGACGTTGCTCACGCGCTCGGTGCGGTCCTTGTACTCGATGAGGACGGTGCCGAGTGACTGGATTTGCGCCGCGCGCGCCCGGAGCGGGTTCTTCTCCGGATCCACGTACTCCGCCGTCGCCTGCGACGACTGGTACGTGTAGGCATCGAGCCGGTCGCGATAGCCGTCGTGCGTGAGTTCCCGGTCGAACACGGTGAACTTCACCGGCGCGTCCAGGGTCTGGAGGATCTTGATGGTCTGATCCGACAGGCTGTACACCTGATTGGCGGTCAGGTCCCACCGCTTGTTCTGCCGCGCGGCCAGGTAGTTGATGGCCGCCAGGATGCCGGCAAACGCCAGGATGCTGACGATGGCGGCCGTGCCGTAGCGGGCGCCGCGGCCCTTGTAGAAGTCGGCGATGTCGCGCCACTGGCTGGCCACGTAGACGAGAACCAGTGCCAGGCCCGCCCAGGCGGCGTACTGCTGGTATTGCGCCCACTCGGGGCGCAGGAAGCGGATGCCGACGGAGGCGAAGACCAGCAGCGTGCCAATCCAGCCAATCACGCCAAACACGGTCGGCCCGCCGGCGTCGTTCTTGTGGGTTTCGGTGCTCATGTCCGTCAGCCCCTCCACCGTTCGCTGTCCACCGACTTCATCGTCAGGAACAGGCCCATGCTGATGAAGCTCAGATAGTAGACGACGTGTTTGGTGTCGATGATGCCCTTGGCGAAATCGTCGAAGTGTTCGGTGATGGACACGTAGTTGAGCACCGTCTGCATCGTCGGGCTCACGAACGTCGACACCCAGTTGATGATCCACAGCAGCAGGAACACCGAGAAGGTGATCATGCCGGCGACGATCTGATTGCGCGTGAGACTCGAGATGAACAGCCCCAGCGAGAGGAAGCTGCCGCCCATGAGCAGCAGCCCGAGATAGCCCGTCGCAATCGGCTTCCACTCAGGCGAGCCGTAGAGGAAGAGAACGCCCATGTGGACGAACGTCACGGCCAGCATCGCGGCAAACAGACCGAGCGCGCCAAAGAACTTGCCGAGGATGATCTCGAGGTCGGTGATCGGCGAGGTGAGCAGCAGTTCGATGGTGCCCGAGCGTTTTTCTTCGGCGTAGGTCCGCATCGTGATGAGCGGGAAGACCAGCAGCATGATCACCGTTGCGTTCATCAGCAGCGGCGAGACCAGCATCTGATTGACGTTGAGCGAGCCGCCCGGGCCGCCCATCGACATCTGCATGCTCTGACGTTCGAAGAACGCCACCAGCGTGTAGAAGAAGTAGCCGAACAGCAGCGCCCAGAAGCCGACCAGCACATAGCCGATGGGCGAAGCGAAGTAGCCGCGCAGTTCCTTGCCGGCAATGGCCAGGATGTTACGCATGGGTCACCTCCTCTTCCGCCGGAGGCGGTTCGG
>CAZZGM010000113.1:0-4206 GCA_964653955.1 uncultured Bifidobacteriaceae bacterium
GGGCGGCGTGGATCCCATTGTCGTTGGCGCGCACATCGTGACGGCACTGCAGTCCATCGTCTCGCGCACGGTGAACATTGCCGAAGCACCGGCGGTGGTGACGGTAGGGAAGTTCGCGGGCGGCAACCGATCGAACATCATTCCCGACAGCGCGGAACTGGTGGGTACGGTGCGCGCGTTCGACAACGACGAACGGATGCGCATCCACGAGCGGATCAGGGCCATTGCCACCAACTATGCCGAAGCCGCCGGGGCAAAGGCCGACGTGTCGTTCGGTCTCGGGTATCCGGTGACGGTGAACGATCCCGCGCTCACCGAGCGGATGGTGCCGACGCTGCGGCGTGTGGCCGGTGCCGATAAGGTGCTGGTCGGACCGTTGACGGGCACGGCCGAGGACTTCTCCTATTTCCAGCAGCAGGTGCCGGGGATGTTCTTCTTTCTCGGCGTTACGCCACCCGGCCAGGAAGCCGGCGCGCCGCAGAACCACTCGCCGCTGTTTTTCGCCGACGAAGCCGCGCTTCCCGTCGGCGTCCGCGCATTGACGCACCTGGCTGTCGACTTCCTGAGCGGCTCATAGGGCCGGCACGCGAGCGGCGACGATTTGCGCGATAGGATGTGCGCGCATGGCCGCGTTCATCGACACGCTGACCACGTGGCTGTTCCAGTACGTGGTGGTCTGGCTGCTGCTTGGCGCCGGTACGTTCTTCACCATCCGGTATCGCTTCGTGCAGTTCCGGCGGCTGCCCGAGGCGTTTCGCGCCATGGTGGCGCAGCAGTCCGAAGCTGCCGGCGGCGCGCTGACGCCATTCCAGGCGTTCATGACCGCGCTGGGCGCCTCCATCGGCACGGGCAACATTGCCGGTGTGGCCACGGCCATCATTTCGGGCGGACCCGGCGCGCTGTTCTGGATCTGGGCTTACGGCCTCGTCGCCACCGCCGTGAAGTTCACCGAAGCGGTGCTGGGTGTCACCTTCCGTGAAATCCAGGGCGACACCGTGCGGGTGGGACCCATGTACTACCTGCGCGACGGCATCAAGCGGCCGTGGCTGGCGAGTACCTTTGCGCTGGTCGGCGGCATCGGGGCGCTCACCACCACGCCGTTCACGCAGCCCAACTCGATTGCCGTGGTGCTGGACAGTGTGTTCGGCATCCCGACGTGGGTGGCCGGCGTGGCCATTGCCGTGCTCGTGTGGGCGGTGATCATTGGCGGCATCAAGTCGATCGGCCGCGTCGCCCAGGTGCTCTCTCCACTCAAGGTTGGTCTCTACCTGGCCGGCGGTGTCGTGGTCATCGTGATGTACGCACACCGGCTGCCGCACGTGCTGTCGCTCGTCTTCAGCGAGGCGTTGACGACGCAGTCGGCGACGGGGTTCGGGTGGTTCGTGGCGATGCGCTACGGCATCGCGCGCGGCGTGTACGCCAACGAGGCGGGCTATGGCACGGCGGCGGTGGCGTTCGGAACGGCGCGGTCGGATCGGCCGTCTCAGCAGGGTCTGCAGGCGGTAATGGAGGTGTTCATCATCTCGTTCGTGACGGGCACGATCAGCGCGCTCACGATTCTAGTGAGCGGCGTGGCGGAGACCTCCATTGCCGCCGCACAGAGTGGCGGGGCCTACCTGACCAGCACGGCGGCGGTGGCGTCGGCCTTCAATGCGGCCATGCACACGGTGGGCGGCTGGATCGTGGCGTTCTGCGCGTTTCTGTTCGGCTACACCACGCTCATCGGCTGGGCGTTCTATGGCGAGCAGTTCCTCGAGTACATCCTCGGCGGCTGGGTGCGCCGGCCGTACCGGTGGATCTACTGCCTGCTCATCCCGTTTGGCGCCATCATGCGGCCCGAGTTCGTGTGGGCATGGGGCGATCTGATGAACGTGCTCCAGGTGTTTCCCAACATGGTTGGTCTCATCGGCCTCAGCGGCGTGGTGGCGGCGTACGCCAGAGGGCGCGCGTAGGCGAAGACATTGGCTACAGGTGACCCTTTACCTGATAGGCGCGAACGCGGCGGGCCCAGACCGTGGTGAGGACGATGCTGGCAATGATGAGGCCGGCCGACAGACCGCACCACAACCCCGGGGCGCCCCAGCCAACGACGAAACACAGCGTGTAGCCGATGGGCAGACCAATGGCCCAGTGCGCGGCCAGGTTGGTCACCATGGGCGTGCGTGTGTCGCCGAGCCCGCGCAGTGTTCCGGTGACCACACCCTGCAGGCCATCGAACAACTGGAACACCGCGGCAATGAACAGCAGCGTCGTGCCCAGCGTCAGCACGGCCGGCTCGCGCGTGAACAGGCCGATGAGCGTGTGGGGCATGAGCAGGAATGACAGCCCCGAACACACCATGAACGCCACGCCCAGGGCAATCACCGTCCACCCGGCAGCCGCCGCGCCATGCGGATTGCGGGCGCCAACGGCATGGCCCACACGCACGGCGCCAGCAGACGCCAGTCCCAGCGGCACCATGAACGTCACGGCCGCCAGATTCAGCGCAATCTGGTGCGAGGCGGTGGCCACCGGATCCAGCCGTCCGGCCAGGGCCGTGGTTGCCGCAAACACGCCGACTTCGGCGGTCACGGTGGATGCCGCCGGCAACCCGAGCGCGAGCAGGCGGCGCACCGACGTCGTTGCCAGGCGTCTGCCTGCTGGTGTGTCGGTCGCGCGCACTGCCGCGTGCCCGGCTTCCGTGGCTGGCACAGGTGTCGCGACCGCGGCGGCATGGCGCTCGCTCCGGATCGACCACCACACCACGCCGGCCAGCAGCAGGCACATGTACACGCGCGAGGTGACCGTCGCCCACGCGGCACCCTGAACGCCGAGTGCCGGCATCCCCAGCCTGCCGTAGACGAGCGCATAGCAGGTGATGGCGTTGACGATGTTGGCGGTGACGAGCGTCACCATGACCGGCGTCACGCGATGGATGCCCTGGAGGTAGCGCCGGAACGTGGCGTAGCCAAGGAGGAACGGCGTGCCGAGAATCAGCACCTGGAAGAAGCTGCGCAACCGTTCCAGCGTGTCGTCGTGGAACCCGAACGACGGAATGGCCAGCCAGACGCCGGCCAGCACCAGCATCAGCGGCACGGTCACCGTCAGCGACAACTGGATGCCGCGGCGCAGCCACAGGCGGCACAACTCGGGGTCGCCGGCGCCGTGTGCCTGTGACACCAGCGTGTCGAGTCCCAGCAGCAGGCCCATGCCGAAGATGGCAAATCCCAGGTAGAGCGCGTTGCCGACGCCGGCCGTGGCAATGGCGGCCGGTCCCAGCGGGCCAACCATGATGGTGTCGACCACGCCCATGGCCATCCAGCCCAGCTCGGCCAGGACGACCGGGATGGCCAGACGGAGCGTCGGACGGAGTTGGCCGCGGATCACGATCCCACGATCCTACCCGTAGCGCAGCCGTCCGTGGAGGAGTAGAATCCGCGCGAGGGCGTACCATGGTCAGACGTCGGTTCCTCGTGTGGCTGGGATCGCTGGCCGTCACACCGGCAGCCCGGCTCGTCGCCTCCACCCAGGGACGCAGGAGCAGGCAGCAGGTGCTCGAGGACTTGCTGGAACAGGCCGGCCGTTACGTGCTGGAGTACGAGCGCGCGTTCTGGCTGCTGGCTCTGGACGAGTCCGCCGAGCAGTGGCTCGAACGTCCCAACAACCCCGGCAGCAACCTGACCCGTTCCAATCCGGGCGGCGGCATGCTGACGGGCGGCCTGCGCGCCAAACACATCATCAAGTCCGAGTACGTGCTCGTCGCCGCCGGCGAAGGCCGCGGCTGGGTGCCGTTCCGCGACGTCGTGTCGGTGGATGGGAAGGAACGCCGCTTCCCGGACGATCGCATCGTCCGGATGTTCCGCTCCGGCAATGAGGATGCGTTCGACATGGCCAGCCGGCTGCACGACGAGAGCCGTCAGCACGATCTCGGCACCGTGACGCGCACCATCAACATTCCCATGCTGGGCCTGTCGCTGCTGCACCCGGAAATTCGCGAACGTTTCACCTTCAAGCACGAAGCCGAAGAGGTGCTGGCGGGGCGCTCCGTGGTCCGCCTGTCTTACCGGGAGACCTACAAACCGACGCTCATCAAGACGTACAGGGGGCGCGACCTCGCGCTGACCGGCCGCGTGTGGATTGAACCGGAGACGGGCGTGGTCGTGAAGACCGATATGACCGCTGCAGACCCCGCCGTTCGCGCCGTGGTCACCGTCACTTTCAGGCGAG
>CAZZGM010000113.1:4216-5530 GCA_964653955.1 uncultured Bifidobacteriaceae bacterium
CTCGCGCTGGACGACATCTTCGCGGTGTCCCTGTTCTCCACACCGCGCGTATATCACGCCGGGTTCCGCTAGCCTGGCGAACACCGCATCGCCGCATTGGCGACGATCGGTGTTCGTCTGGCGCGTTTTGTCGGCTCAGGGTGTCGGCAGCGCCGGCATCTGCTCCCTGGTCAGCCGCGGCAGCATCTCGTCACGCATGGCCAGGTGATACACCGCCGCCGCAATCACCATGGCGCTCTGCTGCGCGTCACGTTCGATGACGCGCTCGTACGTATCGAGATTCGTGTGCCACGTGTGGCTTCCGTACTCGATGGGATCCTGGGCCACGCCAATGCCGGGCAGACCGGCTTCGTTGAACGACGTGTGATCCGAACCACCGCGGCGGCGGCTCGTCGTCGGGATGGCTCCGAAGAAGCCGTTGTCCACGAACGACGTCGTGGCCTCGCGGAGGATCCGCGCTGCATCGGGTGGGCCAAACACGGTCATGCCGCGTGCGCGGCCTGTGCCCGAGTCGATGTTGAAGTAGCCGGCGAAGTTCGCGTACTCGGGCGTCGGGTTCTCGAACGTACCGAAGTGTTGCTTCACGTAGGCCTGCGAACCGAGCAGACCCTGTTCCTCACCGCTCCACAAGGCGAGCCGGATGGTCCGGCGCGGTTTCACGCCAATGGCATTGAGGATGCGGATGGCCTCCATCATGGTCGCGCAGCCAATGGCGTTGTCGGTGGCGCCGGTGGCGGCGTGCCACGAGTCGAGGTGTCCGCCCAGCATCACCACTTCAGCCGCCTTGTCGGTGCCGGGAATTTCCGCAATCACGTTGTACTGCGTGGCCCCTTCGGGGTACGACCGATTGACGATGTCGAGCTCGAGCTGGACGGGGCGGCCCGATGCCATGAGCCGCCACAGGCGGCCATAGTCCTCGTTGCGCATCACGAGCGTCGGCACGGCCTTCGTGACGTCGAACGTGCGGTTGTTGAACGCGCGAATCTGTCCATGCTCGCGTCCGGCGTCGTTCACGCGGGCCACGGCGCCCGCCGCGACGAGAAACTGATCCAGTTGTTCATTCACCTGCGCCGGCGTCAGGACATTCGGATCCGGAGCGGGCGGTGCCGCGAACGGTGGTCCACCAGCCGGCGCACCGGTACCGGAGAACTGCGTGCGCACGGCCACGTCCTCGCGCCGCTTGGCCGGGGGATCGATGGTGACGGGCAGCGACTCCGGCGCGCCGGCCAGCACGATACGTCCTTTCACGGCCGCGCGCTGGCTGTCGAAGAACTGCGCGAGTCGATCCTTGTTCGGCCGCACCGGAAGTTCGAG